>JAGVUW010000832.1 GCA_019136035.1 Verrucomicrobiota bacterium
CCTGTCCACTCCGTCCACCCAGTCCACTCTGTTCCCTACCGGAGGAAGTCCCCGATGCACTCGATCGTTCGCGGTGTCGTCATGGTGTGCCTCTGTCTCGGCGCCGCCGCGGGCGCCGCCGAGGTATCGGCCGGGGGCCTGCAGGTGACCTGGGAGGGTCACCGCCTGACACGTCTGGAGCTCACCGGCGAGGTCCTCGAGGGCGTCCGTGGCGAGGTCGCGCTGCTCGACCCGCGCCGCCGTGAACCGGCGGTGGAGGGCGCCTTCCGTCTGGACTGCGACCTGCGCAGCCGCGACGGCGCGCTCTGGCTCGAGGGCGTCGTCACTGCGGCGGGCACCGCCGACGCGGTGGTCGACCTGGTCCTGCGTTTCGAGGGGGTGTCACTGCCGACGGGCGACGGCGTCACCGACATGATGCTGGCGGCGAAGCTCCTGAACAAGCAGCCGATCTGTCCGCTGCGGGTGCTTGCGAGCGACCGCGACCTCCTGGCCATGGCCATGCCGGCCGAGGCGCCCTATGTCTACGACTTCCGCCACCTCCCCGCCGAACGCGCCGTGACCATGCGCCTGCCGCTCGGCTTCAGCAGCGCGGCGCCCGAGGCGTTCCGCATGCGGGCGCCCTTCGCCATTGTCCTCTACGCCACCGACCCGGCCTGGCACTACCGCTCGGCGCTGGCCGAGTACTACCGGATCTTCCCCGAGCGCTTCCGCAGTGTCGAAAAGCGCCACGGCGGCTGGTTCTTCGCCAACGAGACACGGAATATCCCCAATCCCCAGCACTACGCCTACCACGAGGGCCAGGGCAGCCTTCAGGAGGACCACGACCGCGATATGGGCATGTTCCCCTACAACGAGACCGGCTCGCAGACCATCCAGCTCCCCGGGCCGGGACTGCCCAAGGGCTACGAGGACGCCATGCGGCAGATGGCCGCCCTGGAGGCCCTCCCCAGCCCCGCCGCCTGGAAGCTCAACGGCGGCGATATCGACACCGCGGTCCGCCGCCAGGGCCGCCATGCCTACCGCGCCAGCGCCGACGGGCCGCGCCTGACGCGCCACGCCCAGCAGATCGTCCGGCCCGCCAAGGCCAGCGCCGAGCCCCTGCGGGTCAGCGCCTGGAGCCGCGCCGAGGGCGTCGCCTCGCACAGCGGCAACACCCACGACTACGCGATCTACGTCGACTGCCTCCTCGCCGACGGGAGCTACCAGTTCGGCCAGTGCGCCACCTTCAAGACCGGCACCCATGACTGGGAACTCGCTGAACATGCCATCGCCCCGCGGGCGCCGGTCGTCGAACTGCGCGTCTATGCGATGTTCCGCAACCACACCGGCACCGCCTGGTTCGACGACGTCAGCATCCGCTCCAGCACCGGCGAGGAGCTCCTCGGGAATGGCGATTTCGAGACCCTCGGCCGGCGTGACGACATCCAGTTCGTCCGCGACAACGCCCTGACCGACGCGGCCGGGCAGTACCGCGTCATGATCACCGACAACTGGGGCTCCGACGTCCGCCCGACCACGCCCCTGAGCCTGCTGCGCTTCATCTGCAATGTCGACCCCGACCTGCGCCTCCCCGACGACCGCCTCACCCCGGCACGACGCGGCACTGCCTTCTTCGACGCCCTCTTCGCGGCCAGCCCCGACCTCGATGGCGCCTACATCGATGGCGCCGGCGCCTGGACGTGCTGGTACATGAGCCACCGGCCCGACCACTTCGCCTGCATCAGCCACCCGCTGAGCTACGACCCCGGCACCTTCGTCGTCGGCCAGCACGGACGCCTGCAGAGCTTCAAGTGGCTGCGCTTCATCCAGGATCGCTACCGCGCCCAGGGCCGCACCATCCTCGGGAACATGGGCCCGACCCTCGACGCCTGGACCAGCTACACCGCCCTCGACATCGTCGGCATCGAGAGCTCGATCTTCCGCGACCGCGCCCTCATGGGCTACCACCGCTTCGGGAGTGCCCAGAAGCCCTGCCTGCCGATGAACTTCATCAACCTGCACGGCCTCGACGACCGCGCCACGGCCGAGGAGTACGTCCTCGCCAGCGCGCAGTGGGGCCACCTGCCGTCGACCGGCCGGATGGTCCGCGAGGGCTACGCCAGCTACGGCGATGTCTGCCACAGCCTCTACCCGGCCCTCATCGAGATGTCGCAGGCCGGCTGGGAGCCGGTGCCGCTGGTCGAGGGCGTCGCGGCGGAGCGCTTCGGCGGTCCGCGTGCGGCCGGCCTGACGCCGCCGGGGTCGGACCACCCCATCGTCGCCGGCGCGGTGTACCTCACCGTGCGCGCTCCGCGCGCCGGCCGCCAGGCGGCCCTGCGCATCCTGCCGGCCGTGCTTGCGGGCATGGCCGACCCGGTGGTCATCGACGCGGTCCAGCTCTGCCCGATGCCATCGCGGCCGACCGCGGCGGGCCTCGAGGTGCCCCTGGTCGACGGCAGCGACGCGCTGACCATCCTGCGCATCTCCGACCGCGCCGCGGCGCACCGCTGGTACGCCGAACGCGCGGCGCGCCACTGCGAGAACGCCGCCATCGTGCGCGGCCGCTCTGAGAATACCGAGCGCCTGCGCGCCCTGGCGGCATCGCTGCGCACCCTGACGCCGACGGCCTTTGAAGCGGTCGGGCCGATGCTGGGCCGCCTGCGTCAGGAGCAGTCCAAGGTCGCGGCCGAGG
>JAGVUW010000747.1 GCA_019136035.1 Verrucomicrobiota bacterium
GCGGGGGCGGCCCCGGCGGCGGCGCTGCAGGCGGCCCTGCGGGAGCGCGGCTGGGAGGTCGCCAGCGTCGATCCGGCCACGGTCGACCCGGCGACGGACCCGCGTGACCTGATCGTCCTGGGCAACCTGATCGACAACCCGGTGGCCGACTACCTCTACCGCCGTTCATACGCCCTCGAGGACGCCGGCTATCCGGGCCCCGGCGGCTACGTGCTGCGGCCGCTGATCGATCCGTTGGGCACGGGCGTGAACATCCTGGTTGTCGGGTCGTCGGACGCCGCCGGTCTGGCCGCCGGCGTGGCGGCGCTGGTGGAGCGCCTGGGCACGGCGGCGGCGGGCAGTGCGCCTCTGGACGTCCCGCTGACGGTCCAGAGCACGGCGCCGGCGCGTCTGAGCGGCTGGATCGAGACGGGCGCGGTGGGCTACCTGACTGCCGGCGACATGAAGGCGGCCGCGGCCTACCGCGAGTCGATGCTCAAGAAGGCGGCCCTGCCCGACAGCCAGATCTTCCGCGCCGACTACGCCCTGCACCTCTTCTTCGCCCGCGAGATGATAGCCTGGGACCTGATGGAGAGCTGCGGGCTGTTCAGCGACGAGGAGCGCCTGGCGATCACGCAGTACCTCCTGAAGGTGGCGCGCTCGGCCGAGGGCTTCGGCTACCCGGGGATGCGCGAGGGCCTCTACAGCCGCGAGAACCACGGCACCCGCGCGGCGCGCGCCTTCTACTACGCCTGGCGCTACTTCAGCAAGTACCACGCCGAGTCGCTCGGTTTGGAGGTCCGTCTGTGGCGCCGGAAGCTGGCCGGCTTCTGGGCGGCCTGCTTCGCGAGCTCGCGCACGTTCGAGGACTCGCTCTCGCAGCACGCCCTCGGCGGCAGCATGGTCAACACCCTCGACATCGGCTTCCAGGAGCCCGAGTGGTCGGCGGAGTTCTTCGCCTCGGGCCGGGCCCGGCAGATGGGCGAGCGCTGCATCGCCATCTGCAACAACGCGGGCGACACCGTCCTCCTGGGCGACACCGCGGCGGGCGACTACCCGGGGTCGGTGTTTGCCATGCTGGGGTACCACTTCCGCGACCCGCGCTATGCCTTCATGCTGGCCCAGCGCGGCCGGCGCGGCTTCAGTACAGACGAGCCCCTGCGGCAATTCGACCTCGGCCTGGCGCCCGTGCCGCCGGCGGACCACGTCGGCCTGAGCGTCATCCCGGCCGACGACCTGTACTTCAAGACCGGCATCGATCGCCACCCCGGCGTGACCCTGGAGGAGGCCTTCGACAAGCTGACCCTGCGGCAGGGCTTCGGTCCCGACGACGAGTACCTCATGCTCGACGGCATCGCCGGCGGGAGCCACTCCTACGACGACGCCAACTCGATCGGCGAGTTCTCGGCCAACGGCCGCCGCTGGCTGTGCGAGATCGACATCTTCAACGGCCCGACGATGAGCTTCCACAACGCCGTCACGGTGGCCCGCGACGGCCTCGGCGACCCGGCGGTGCCGCAGGCGGCCGAGGTCGTCACCAACGCCACCGGCGACGGCTGGGCCTACAGCGCCACGCGCCTGCCGCAGTACAACGGCGTCGATTGGACGCGGCACCTGCTCTGGCTGCCGGGGCAGTACACCGTCGTCCTGGACGAACTCCTGGCCGAGACGCCCGGCGACTACTCGTTCGTCCTCGCCTGGCGCAGCCTGGGCGAGCCGGTGCTGCAGCCGGGCCTCTTCGAGAGCGCCCAGGACGAGCGCCGCCGCGGCGGCCAGATCCTGACCGGCGAGAAGCTCACTGCGGCGGTCAGCAAGGAGTCCGGGAAGGTGCTCTACCACATGGCGATGCACGACGCCCTCTTCTACCGCGCCGACGAGGTGGGTGACTTCGTCGAACTGCCGCTCGAGATCGCGGCCGACGGCCGTTATGACATCAGCCTGCGGACGTTGTCTTACAGCGGCCGCGGCATCATCCAGACCAGCCTTGACGGTCAGCCCCTCGGGCCGGCCATCGACGAGTACTCCGAAGGCGCACCGCGGCTGGTCGATACGGCCCTCGGCAGCCACGACCTCAAGGCCGGCCGGCGGGTCCTGCGCTTCACGGTCACCGGCCGGAACCCGGCCTCGGATGGCTCCACCTTCACCGTCTGCGAGATCGCCCTGCACCGCGCCGGCGAGACGGCCGTGCCGGTGGTCATCCCGAACCGCTTCCGTCTCGTCTTCCCGCCGGAAGTCCCGACGACGCTCGACCGCGACGGCGAGACCCTCGGGAAGTACCTCCCGACCAGTCCGCACTACGAGCCGATGCTGAACATCGTCGAGCAGGCCTGCAGCCGCCGTCTGGAGGCCGGTGAGGCGGCGTGCTTCCAGAACCTCTTCCACGCCGGCCGCGGCGAGGACCGCCACGCAGTCGAACTGCGCCGCCTCGACGACCACTGCGCCCTGATCCGCAGCGGCGACCGCATCGAGCTCTTCGGCGCCAGCGTCAGCGGTCTCTCCCGGCGTTTTGGTGACCTCGAGTTTGCCGGCCGGCTCGTCCTCATCGGCGCCGAGCGGCGTCTCCTGCACGAGGCCACGGCCAGCCTGGCCGGCCGCGCCCTCGCCGCGGGATCAGGCCACGATGACGCCCTGGCCGCGGCCCTGGCGGCGGCCTGGGCCGCCGCGGCGCCCGGGACGGCCGCGGCAGCCGGGC
>JAGVUW010000790.1 GCA_019136035.1 Verrucomicrobiota bacterium
CCCGCACGACAAGCTGGCGCACTACGCCAAGGCGGCGGTCGATATCGAGTTCGCCTTCCCCTTCGGCTGGGGCGAACTCGAGGGCATCCACCACCGCGGCACCTGGGACATGCAACGGCACTCGGAGTTCTGCGGCGAGCCGCAGACCTACTTCGACCAGGAGCGCAACGAGCACTACCTGCCGACCGTGGTCGAGACCTCGTGCGGCCTGGATCGCATCTGCCTGGCACTGCTCTGCAATGCCTACGACGAAGACACCGCCCCGACCAAGAAGGAGGGCATGGACGAGGATACCCGCGTCGTGCTGCACCTCCCCGCGGCCGTGGCGCCGGTGCAGGTGGCGGTGCTGCCCCTGTCGCGCAAGCTCGAGGAGTCGTCCGAAGCCCTGTACCGCGACCTGAAGCGGGTGCTGCGCGCCGACTACGACGTCACCGGCAACATCGGCAAGCGCTACCGCCGCCAGGACGAGATCGGCACGCCGTTCTGCGTAACGGTGGATTTTGAAACTGCCAACGACCAGGCCGTGACCGTGCGCGACCGCGACGCCATGACGCAGGAGCGCGTCGGCCTCAGCCAGCTCAAGGCATACCTGCTCGAACGTCTGCTCTGAGCACCGTCCCGGCGTCCGGCGGGGCCACCCTCGAGGCGGCCCCCGCGCCCCGGTCGACGAGGAGGATCGGCACCATGACTCGGTCACGCAACCTGCTCCTGATGGCGCTGGCGCTTGTCCTGGCCGGCAATCTGGTCATCGGCTACCGCGTCTACTCGGCCGAGACGGCGCGCACCGGTGAAGACGAGGCCTTCGAGAAGGTCGGCGTCATGATGCAGGTGCTGCAACTGATCCGCAAGGACTACGTCAGCAGCGAGAAGGTCAGCTACCACGATCTGATCTACAACGCCATGCAGGGCATGGTGCGCAGCCTGGATCCCTTCAGCGACTTCATGCCGCCGGAGGAGTACGACGCCATGGTGGAGAACACCGAGGGCGAGTTCGGCGGTCTGGGCATCATCGTCAGTATGAAGGACGACGTCCTGACCATCGTGGCGCCGATCGACGGCACCCCCGGCAGCCAGGCCGGCCTCCTCGCCGGCGACCAGATCGTCCGGATCGAGGGCGAATCCACCGAGGGCATCAAGCTCGATGAGGCCATCGGCAAGATGCGCGGCGCCCCCGGCACCAAGGTCACCCTCACCATCCGCCGCCCCGACAGCGACGCCGAGCGCGAGGTCACCATCACCCGTGCGGTGATACCCGTCCACAGCGTCGCGGGCGCCCGGCGCCTCGCTGGCGGCCGCATCGGCTACGTGCGCCTTACGCAGTTCAACGACCCGACCGCCGACGAGCTGCGTCAGGCGGTCGAGGGCCTTGAGAGTGAGGGCATCGAGGCCCTGATCATCGACCTGCGCAACAACCCCGGCGGGCTGCTGACCAGCGCCGTCGAGATCTGCAGCTACTTTCTCGAGCCGAACACCCTGATCGTCTCGACCGAGGGCCGTCAGCCCTCCCAAAAACAGGAGTTCCGCACCCAGCGGCGCGGCTACCGCTTTCCGCGCAAGCCGCTCGCCCTCCTGATCAACGGCGGCAGCGCCAGTGCCGCCGAGATCATGGCCGGCTGCCTCAAGGACTGGGAGCGCGCCGTGCTCATCGGCGAGAAGACCTTCGGCAAGGGCTCCGTGCAGAATGTCATACCCCTCCCCGACGGCAGTGCCCTGCGCCTGACCACCGCCATGTACTACACCCCAAGCCGCCGCGTCATCCACGAACACGGCGTCGAGCCCGATGTCGAGGTCAAGCTCGGCATGGACCAGTACCGCGCCATCTTCGAGGCCCAGGAGGGCCTCCGGCCCGACGGCGATGCCGCCGACCCGCAGCTCCAGCGGGCCATCGAGATCCTGCAGAGCGGCGAGGCCCGCCTCAAGGCCGTCCCGGACAAGGCCGACACGACCGACGCCGACACGGCGGCCGAGAGCGCCGACCAGGCCGACAGCGCCGTCACCGACCGGGACAGCGCGGACAAGCCCGGGGCCACGACCGAGGGCAAGGCCGCCCCCGCCAACGACGCCAAGGAGGACTGAACCGATGATACGCACAACGGTCATTGGCGCCGCCGGGCGCATGGGGCGCATCCTGGTGACGCTGATTCAGGCTGACGAGGCCCTCCAGCTCGCCGGCGCGGTCGAGTACGCCGGTTCGCCGTTCCTAGGTCAGGATGCCGGTGTGGTGGCCGGCCTGGCCCCGGCGGGCGTGCCGATTGTCAGCAGCCTGACCGAGGTCCTGCCGCAGACCGACGCGGTCATCGACTTCTCGACCCCGGAGAGCACCATGGCGGCGGCGCCGCAGGTGGTCGCGGCCGGAGCCTCGATGGTCATCGGCTCGACCCCGCTGAAGGCCGAGCACCGCGCCGCGCTCAAGGCCCTCAGCGAGCGCGGCGGCCGCCTGATGGCGGCGCCGAACATGAGTGTCGGCGTCAACCTCCTCTTCGCCCTCTGCGCCAAGGTCGTGCCGATCCTCGGCGAGGACTTCGACATCGAGGTCGTGGAGATGCACCACAACCGCAAGAAGGACGCCCCCTCCGGCACCGCCGTGCGCCTCGGCGAGATCCTGGCCGAGGCCAGCGGCCGCGACTACGAGCGCGATGCCGTGCACGGGCGCCATGGCCTC
>JAGVUW010000861.1 GCA_019136035.1 Verrucomicrobiota bacterium
GACCGGCCGGTGTACCGCCCGGTTCAGAAGGTGCAATGGAAGGCCTGGGTCGCCCATGCCAAGTACGACCTCGGCGACACCAGCGCCTTCGCGGCGCGGCCGCTGCGCGTGGTCATCCGCAACCCGCGCCACGAGGCGATCTACGAGAAGGACCTCACTGCCGATGCCTACGGCGGCGTCCAGGACGAGCTGCTCCTGGCCGACGGCTGCCCGCTGGGGGTCTACAGCGTCGCCGTCGAGGTCGACGGCAGCGCCGTCGGCCAGGGCTCGTTCCGGGTCGAGGAGTACAAGAAGCCCGAGTTCGAGGTCACCGTCCAGGCGCCCACGGAGCCGGTGATGCTCGGCGAGACGATCATCGCCAAGGTCGAGGCGCGTTACTACTTCGGGGCGCCGGTCGGCAAGGGCACCGCGACGGTGAAGGTACTGCGGACCGACCACACGGCGCGCTGGTACCCGGTCATGCCCTGGGACTGGTTCTACGGCTCGGGCTACGGGTGGTTCGCCGCGGATTACGACTGGTACCCGGGCTGGCGCCGCTGGGGCTGCCCGCGGCCGGGGTACTGGTGGCTGGATGTCTCGGGCGGCCCGCCGGAGGTGGTCGCCGATGTCGAGCTGCCGCTGGGGCCCGACGGCACTGCCGCGGTGAGCATCGACAGCGCCCTGGCCAAGGAGGTCCTCGGCGACCGCGACCACCGCTACGAGATCACGGCCGAGGTGCGCGACGAGTCGCGCCGCACCGTCGTCGGTCAGGGCACCGTCATTGCGGCCCGGGAGGCCTTCAAGGTCTACGCCTGGGTCGACCGCGGGCATTACCGCGTCGGCGATACGGTCCGCGCCAGCTTCCAGGCGCGCACCGCCGATGGCAAGGGCGTTGCCGGTCGCGGCCGGCTGCGGCTTCTGCGGGTGACCTACGACGCGCAGCGCGAGCCGGTCGAGCGCGAGGTCCAGGCCTGGGATCTCGACACCGATGCCGAGGGCCGCGCCGCGCAGGTCCTGACCGCCGTCGCGGCCGGGCAGTACCGCCTGGCCTACCAGGTGCGCGATGGCAAGGGCCACGAGATCGAGGGCGGCTATGTCTTCGCCGTCCGCGGCGAGGGCGCCGTCGGCACCGACTTCCGCTTCAACGCCCTGGAGCTGGTCCCGGACAAGGCCGAGTACCGCCCGGGCGAGCGCGCCGAGGTGGCGGTCCGCTGCGACCGCGAGGATGCCTTCGTGCTGCTCTTCACCCGCGCCTCTCAGGGCGTCTGTCTGCCGCCGAAGATCCTGCGTCTGCGGGAGCGCAGTGCCATCGAGGAGGTCGACATTGCGGTCAAGGACATGCCGAATCTCTTCATCGAGGCTCTGACCGTCGCCGACGGCCGGGTGCACTCGGTCATCCGCGAGATGGTCGTGCCGCCGGAGTCGCGGGTGCTCGGCGTCGAGGTGACGCCCTCGGCAACGCGGTTTGCGCCGGGTGCCAAGGGCCGCGTGCGGCTGCGTCTGACCGAGGCCGACGGGCGGCCCTTCACGGGCGCGGCGGTGGTGAGTGTCTACGACAAGAGTGTCGAGGCCATCGCCGGGGGCTCGAACGTGGAGGACATCCGCGCCTTCTTCTGGAAGTGGCGGCGGGAGCACCACGAGAACCTCAGCCACAGCCTCCTGCGCTGGTTCCACAACCTCCTCAAGGAGGGCGAGCCCGGCATGGGCACGGTGGGGATCTTCGGCGGGCAGGACGCGGAGAGCGAGGGCGCGGTCCTGACGCTCGGCGGCGGTGGCATGGGCGGCGCCATGCGCCGCAGCGGCGGCATGCGGCTCGCCAAGGGCATGGTCATGGAGAGCATGGCCGCGCCGATGCCCCCCATGACGATGGCCCCGGCGCCCGCGGCTGGCATGATGATGGCGGACGCCGCGGTCGCCGCCGAGGGCATGGGCGGCATGGGCGCTGGCGCTGGCGCCGCCCCCATGGCGGCGCCGGTGGTGCGCCAGGAATTCGCCGACACCGCCCTCTGGATCGGCAGTCTCGAGACCGACCGCGAGGGCGCCGCCGAGGTCGACCTGCCCCTGCCCGAGAACCTGACCACCTGGAAGATCCGCGTCTGGGCCATGGGCACCGGCACCCGCGTCGGCGAGGGCAGCGCCGAGGTCGTCACCGCCAAGGACCTCCTGGTGCGCCTGCAGGCGCCGCGCTTCTTCGTACAGAAGGACGAGGTGGTGCTCTCGGCCAACATCCACAACGACTTTGCCGACGCCAAGGCGGTCCAGGCGGTCCTCGAGCTGGCCGGCCCCTGCCTGGAAGCCATGGAGGCGACCACGCGCACGGTGCGTGTCGACGCCAAGGGCCAGACCCGTGTCGACTGGCGGGTGCGGGTGGTCCGCGAGGGCGAGGCGGTGGTCCGCATGAAGGCCCTCAGCGACGCCGAATCCGACGCCATGGAGATGCGTTTCCCGGTCTACGTGCATGGCCAGGACACGATGGTCCCGACCTGCGGGCTGGTGCGGCCGGAGGAGACGCGTGCCGAGGTGACGGTGGTGGTGCCGGAGGCGCGTCGGCCGGAGTCGGCGCGGCTGGAGGTGCGTTTCTCGCCGTCGCTGGCGATGGCGATGGTCGACGCCCTGCCCTACCTGGTCGCCTATCCGTACGGCTGCACCGAGCAGACCCTCAACCGCTTCCTGCCGACG
>JAGVUW010000483.1 GCA_019136035.1 Verrucomicrobiota bacterium
CCGCCGAGGCGGCCCTCCTGGCGCGCCCCGGCTGACGCCGCCGCGCCGGGCCATGCGCAGGGATGCGCATGCCACCTCCCGCCCAGCCCCACCCGCGCCCTGGCGGAGCCACCGGCGCAGGCTATGGTGAACCCGCGAACGCAGGCCCACGACCGGCCTGCCGCACCGGAGGCCACCATGACAGCTCCCGCCGCGATCTCGACAGCCCGCCTCGAGGAACACCTGCGCGTCCTCACCGGCGACATCGGCATCCGCCTCGCCGGCTCGCCCGCGGAGGCACAGGCCGCCGACTACATCGCCGAGGCCTTCCGCCAGACCGGCGCCGCTGTGACCACGGAGACCTTCCCCGTCTTCGAGCGCTGCGTCAGCGAAGAGCACCTCGAGGTCTTCGTCCAAGGCGCCTGGCGGGCCTTCCCCTGCTCGCTCTTCAGCAGCACGCCCGGCACCGGCGGCGCCACCGTCGAGGCCCCCCTGGTCTTCTTCGCGGCGCCGACCGACTACGCCCGCGCCGACCTGTCCTTCCTGCGCGGCAAGGCCGTCGTCCACCTCGGCTGCCATATCGAATCGCGCGAGGCCTACCGGCGACTCATGGCCGCCGAGCTCGCCTTCCTGCTCTTCGTCGACATCCGCTACCCGGGCTCGACACCCCTCGCCGACGGCATGTTCCCATCCTACACCCGCGACCTCGGCGCCCTGCCCACCCTCAATGTCGCCTATCAGGACGCCTGGTCCTGGCGCCGCCAGGAGGCCACCGCAGCGCGCATCCGGGTACGGGCCCAGGCCCGACCCTCGGCCTCGCAGGCAGTCATCGCCGACCTGCCCGGCAGTGACCCCGCCGCCGGGGTCCTGGTCGCCGGCGCCCACCACGACACCCAGGCCGGCAGCGTCGGCGCCGATGACAACGCCTCCGGCGTCGTCACCCTCCTGGAGATGGCACGCATCCTGGCCCCCCTGCCCCGCCGCCAGGCCGTGCGCCTGATCAGCTTCGGCGCCGAGGAGCAGCTCTCCGTCGGCAGCGCCGCCTACGTGCGCCGCCACCGCCACGAGATCGCCGGCGCCGTCCGCGTCGTGCTCAACCTCGACAGCCATGGCTCCCTGCTCGGCTGGACCGAACTGAATGCCAATGGCCCCGAGGCCATGGTCGATACCCTCGTGGACGCCTTCCGCCAGGTCGACGTCTACCCGGCCGTCACCCGCGAGGTGGTGCCCTACACCGACCAGTTCCCCTTCGCGGTCCTGGGCATCCCGGGCATCTGGCTCAGCCGCCGCAACTGCGCCGCCGGACGCTTCTTCCACCACCTCCCCAGCGACGATATGGAGCACCTCTCCTGCGCCGTCCTGGCAGCCCACGGGGAGGCCATCGCCGCGGTCCTGCGGCAGTGGTCGGCACGTTCGACGCTGCCCTTCCCGGTCGAGATACCGGCGCCGCAGAAGGCCGCCATCGCGACCTTCTGGGAGGACCTCTACGGCGGCTGGGCCGGGCTCGCCTGACCAGCCCCCTCAGACGGCCTTGGCGGCCGCGGAACGGCGCTGCCAGGCAACCACGCTCAGGTACAGCACGGCGGTCACGAGGAAGCTGCTGATCGAGCCGCCGAGGACGAACTCGGCCTGGCGTGCCAGCAGAAAGACAGCGCTGCCGATGGCCCACACCACCAGGCCGCTGAGGCGGAAGCCCCGCGAGAAGACCAGCCCGGCGCCGGTCTCGAAGTCGATGCCGTCGAGGCGCTGACGGCGTACCACGAAGTACTCGGCCAGGACCAGGGCAAACAGCGGCACGAAGACCGTCCCGATGAGCACCAGGAAGCCCTCGTAGGTGCCGCGGTCCAGAAACAGCGCCAGGACGATGGTCAGCAGGCCGGTGCCCCACATCGTGTAGGACGGCTTGATCCGGCGGTCGATATTCAGCAGCGAGCAGGCCGACGAGTAGATGTCGGGGAAGTCGCTGGTGATGGTCGAGGCGAAGACCAGGACCATCGCCGGCAGGGCCAGGCCGAGACGCCCCATCAGCTCGAGTACATTCGTGGCCGGGTCGTTCGACCCCGAGGCCAGGCAGACCACCAGGCCAATGAGGTACATCCAGCTCGAACCCAGGCCATAGCCGATGAATGACCCCCAGAAGGCGCCGCGCTCGCTGCGCGCCAGACGCGAGTAGTCGGCAATCAGCGGCACCCACGAGATCGGCATCGCAATGACGAGGTCCAGGAGGAGCATGCCGCGGCCGGCCGACAAAGGCCGCAGCGCCGGGCCGCTCAACGGGTAGTGCCGGCCGTCCAAGGCAATCCAGGTCAGCAGCACCGACAGGCCGAGCAGGCCGAAGACGACACCGTAGTGGACCCACTTCAGATGGCTCGAGCCGACCAGGAAGCTCCACGCCAGGGTGCCGGCGCCAATGAGCACAATCCAGAAGACCCGCGAGGCGACCACGCCGCCGACACCGGCACCGACCGCGGCGCCGATGTCGCCGCTGAGCGCCAGCATGTAGGTCGCCCAGCCTACAAGCTGAACCACGTTCAGCAAACTCGGCAAGGCCGAGCCACGGTTGCCCAGGACCAGCCGCGTGCTCTGCATCGACATGACGCCATAGCGCGTGCCGATGCACCCGGCGGCGCTCAGGACCAGCCCGCCAAGAAGATGGCCGACCAGGATGATCACCACGCCCCACACCAGGCCGGCCTCGCCAAGCTGACTGCCGGCCCAGATCTCGGCAACACTGATGGCAATCCCGGCCCACATCAGCCCGACCGCCAGGCTGCTCATGTTTCCCCGACCGTGACCATGGTAGTCCATGTCGCCCCCGTCCTCGCCGCTGAACTGCCTCGCCGCTGCCTCCGGCCTTCCACCGCGGAAAGCCGTGCGGCAACACGAGAAGCGGAACTATACCCCCGCAGCGCGCCCCGGCAACGGACCGCCGGCGGCGCTATGTTACGGCTTTTCACGTCACGATCCAAGGACCTCACTATGGCCACCGATCGCATCGCGGTCATCGCCTGCGGCGTGCTGGAGTGGAATCTCGAACGCCTGCGCGACCGCCTGGGCTGCCACGACCTCATCGTGCGCATCATGCCCGGGCAGCTCCATAACGATCCGCACCGCCTGCGCGAACTCCTGCAGGCCCAGATCGACGAGCTCGACCACGAGGGCGGCCTGCGCGGCATCGCCATCGCCTACGGCGTCTGCGGCCGCGGCACCCTCCGCCTCCAGGCCCGACGCGTGCCGCTGGTCCTGCCGCGCGTCCAGGACTGCATCGGGGCACTGCTCGGCTCGCACCACCGCCATATGGAGCAGTTCGGACTCTTCCCCGGCACCCGCTACCTCAGCCAGGGATGGTACGACAGCAATGTCGCCAAACGCACCAGCGAGCGCTACCACACCGCCCGCAACGACTCGCTGTTCGGGCCGTCGTACGACGACCTCGAACAGCGCTACGGCCCCGACAACGCCCGCTTCATCGCCGAATTCCGCGATTCGTGGAAGCGCAACTACACGCGCTCGGCCTACATCGACTTCGAGGGCGAAGACCCGTCGGCACCGGCCCGGCAGGCCTCGGAAGCCCTCGCCGCCGAGCTGGGCTGGGCCCACGCCTGCATCCCCGGCGACGAGAGCCTCCTGGCCGCCCTGATCACCGGCGACTGGGCTGACCCCAGACTCATCGTCGTGCCGCCGGGACATACCACCGCGGCGGCGCCCGGCGAGGCGGTCTTCGGCTTCACGGTCGGCGTCGACAGCCACATCGAGGAGATCCTGGCGCGCTTCGCCTCGGCCCAGCAGCCCGAAGCGCCGACCCGCCAGGGCCTCGGCCTCGGCATCGACACCGGCGGCACCTACACCGACGCCGTTATCTACGACTTCGGCAAGGGCACCGTCCTTGCCCAGGCCAAGGCGCCGACCGTCCACGACGACCTCGTCGTCGGCATCCGCGCCGCCCTCGCCGGACTGCCCGCCGAGGCCGTCCGTAAGGTCGACCGCGTCGGCCTCAGCACCACCCTGGCCACCAATGCCGCCGTCGAGGGCAAGGGCCGACCGGTGGCGCTCTTCGTCATGAGCGCCTTCGCGGTCGACACCGAACGGCTGCCCTTCCGCTTCGTCCGCCACCTGAGCGGCACCATGACCATCGAGGGCACCGAAACCGCGCCGGTCGACCCGGAGGAGGTCCGCCGCTACGCCCTCGAGGCCCGCGACGCCGGCTGCGAGGCGATCGCAGTCAGCGGCTTCGGCAGTGTCATCAACCCGGCCCATGAGGCCCTCGTGGCACGCCTGGCCTTCGAGGCCTCCGGACTGCATGCGGTCTGCGGCCACGAGCTGACCAGCGAGCTGAACTTCCTGGAACGCGCCAGCACTGCCGGCATGAATGCCCGCCTGGTGCCCCTCATCGAGGCCCTCCTCGACGCCGTCAGCGAAGCCCTCGCCGAGTACGGCCTAGACGGCGTCCGCGTCATGGTCGCCAAGGGCGACGGCAGCCAGCTCCTCGCCGAGGTCGCCCGGCAGCTCCCGGTCGAGACCGTCCTCAGCGGCCCCGCCGCCAGCGTCGTCGGCGCCGCCCGCGTCTTCGGCGTCCGCGATGCCGTGGTCGCCGATATGGGCGGCACCACCCTGGACGTCGCCGTCCTGCGCCGCGGCCTGCCCGAACTCAGCGAGCGCGGCGCCCGCATCGGCGACTTCCAGACCAGCGTCCGGGCCATGGCCGTGCAAACCATCGGCCTCGGCGGCGACAGCGAAATCGACCTCTCCGGCTGGCCCGCTGTCCGCCTCGGCCCGCGCCGCATCATCCCGATCTGCCGCCTCGACGAAACCGAGCCGCGCTGCGCCCAGCGCCTCCCCGACCTCCTGCGCGACGTCCTCTCACGAACCCGCCATGCCACCGACGTCGTCGCCCTCACCAGCCACGCCGACCCGGCCTCGGATCGCATCCTGGCCCAGCTCAGCGACGGGCCGCTCCTGCTCTCGACCCTCGCCCAGCGCCTCAACCGCCCCGCCGCCGACTACCTGCCCTGGCAAGCCCACGAAGACCACGGCCGGCTGCGGCGCTATGGCCTCACCCTCACCGATGTGCTCCATGTCCAAGGACACTTCAGTGCCTTCAACGGCGCCCTCTCGCAGGCCGTCCTCGACCACTGGGCCATGCTCCTGGAGGCCAGCCGCGAGGAGATCCTCGAGGCCATCCTGCACGAGTTCCGCCGCCTCGTCGTCGATACCGTCCTCTCCGTCGGCCTGCCCCCGCGCAGCCCATGGTCCAACGGCGGCGACCTGCGCCACTGGCTGACCAGCCGCATGGCCGACCGCGAGCCCGCCGGCGAGGCCCTCCTGGAGTGCCGCCTACGCGTCCCCCTGGTCGGCGTCGGTGCCCCCGTCGGCGCCCTCTTCCCATCCCTGGCACGGCACCTCGGCACCGACGTCATCCTCGGCGACCTCTCCCCCGTGGCCAATGCCGTCGGCGCCATCGCCGGCGATGTCATGCTGCGCGAAATCGCCGCGGTGCGCATCCGCGACGACGGCGTCTTCGTCTGCAGTTGGCGCGGCGGCTCCGACCGCGTCGCCGATCTCGGCACCGCCCTCGACCGCTGCACCGCCGCTCTCGGCGATATCCTGCGCCGTGAAGCCGCCGCCAACCGCATCGCATTCACCGAACCGGCCTTCGCCCTGGCCCGCCAGGAGGCCCGCACCCGCGACGGCGCCCTCTTCCTCGGCGTCACCCTGCGTGCCGAACTGCGCGGCTGAAGGCCCCTTCCACACGGGCCGCTCCCGGAAAGCCTGCGACAAGAACTGCGCGCAGCACGCTGTCGCCGCTGCCGCAGTCCAGCGCCGGCCCACTGCCACGACGGTAGGATACCTGCGAGCATGACGGTCGCCCCTCGCCTCGGAAGAACCGCCGTACTCGCCGGAATGCCAGCCGCAACAGAGCGCAGGAACCTCAAGAGGGGCAGCATGGAAGGCGCCCTCCCGGATCGCATGCTACCCTTGCGCGTCTCGCGCCTCGTTGCGGCCAGGTCCCGCAGGGCTTCCCTTCCTTGCGCCAAGGGCGCCATTCCCCGGCCAACCCTCTTCAGGCACGCGGAGCCAGTCCTCGGGTATTCGGGGCAGCCCTGCCCCCGGTTGGCGAAGACCGTTTCGGGAATCTGCTGCCTCCTGGCAGACCGCGGAAACGCACACCGCAACCACCGAACCATGGAATGTCGGCGGTCGTGAGACCCGTGGGGCGTGCTCCATGGGTCCCGCCGGTGTCATTGTTCCGCGATCCGCCTGATCCTCTCCTCAAGTCTATCCGCAAGAGCAATGCCCTGCATCTCCTTCTGCAGGAGAACAACACCGTCGATAAGAGACAGCACCTTACCGTCCCGATCGGGCTGGAAGTTGGGCGCCGCTTGGCTCAACTCTGCATAGGAGAGGCGTCCGCCATGTGAGTAGACAAGCGCAAGTAGCGACGCAAGATGCCGCGTGTCGGCTGTGAGCAGACTACACCCCCTCTTCGCGCTTCGGATGGCACTCAGGACAAGTGTCGGACCGATGAGCCACGGAAGCGAGAGGATCTTGGCTACCATGGTCACGCTGGCTGGTCCGAAGACCCGCATGTCTGCAGGCAGGCCCGCACCACCCAGACGCGGCAGACCCAGGAACATCAGGAGAGTGTTGTGGGCGGCAACGTTGTGCATCTTCCATGGGGCTTCCGAAAGCGGAATCTGACCCAGAGATTTGCTGTCGTATGTGAAACTCGTCCAGTACTTCAGGTCGGCGCGAAACGCTGACCCCATCGAGACTGTCAGCAGGATGGCTCCAGATAGCGCAGGCACGCAGGCGGGAACAGGCTCGACAAACCAGAGAATGAATGGGCCAAGCCACGCCCCGATCAGGAACATGAGCCAAAGGCATAGGGAACCGGTCGTCCCACACAGAACCGCGACCAGGATGTCCGGGATCGCTTTGCCGACGATCTCTTTCCTGACCATGGGCTGCAGATTCATCATCTCTCGCAGAACGACCGGCCTCGGGGGGCGGCGCATGAGCGCCCCGCCCGGCAGGCCACGGGACGCTACGTCTTTCACGGGACGGCGGAGATCCGGTTGCCTTCGACACCCGCCCACGCAGTGAGCAGCGCGTAGCCGAACGCAGGCCAGCCGACAGGACTGCCCCCGATCGCACTATTTCGATTCGACCTTGTTGCCGAAACCGAGCGTGCTCTTCACCGTCTTGCACGCCACGGGGAAGCACTGGCCCGTCGTGACAGCAACGTTCTTGTTTTTCGGGTCCCAGAACTGGTTCTCCATCGTTCCCGTGGTGCCGATGTTGAGCATCCCCTTGGGGTCGTCATTCAGCACCGTGTAGGGAATGCGGAAGATCGTCTTGCCCTTGTCCTCGTTCCATCCACCGGTGGTGAAGGTGAATACCAACTCGGCCTTCTCTCCGGTTACCACGCTCTTCCCGTCGACCGTGGCAAGCCTCATGATTTCCATCGTTCCCGGAGTCGGTGTCCCTGTTGCGGGGCTGGTGCGACTGAGAACCGGAGTGCCGTTGACCAGCTCGATTCTGTACCCGAATTCCGCCTTCGGCCGCGTCTCGGGGGAGTACACTACCTGCCCGATGTCGAGCACGAGCTCGTTGGCCGCGATGTCCCCGAAGTAGTCAAGGGCGCATGCCGATGCCGCAAAGGACAGGCATACGACGACGCATAGCCTCATCGTTCTTTCTCCCAGGTCGAACGTGATATCGACATCCAATCGCAGAACTCGGGGACCCAGCCAATCGGGTCACGCCTGCCCTCTGAGAGACGAGTATACACGACGCCGCGCCGCCGGGCAATGCCGCACCCATCGCGACGGGGCTAAAAGCCCACCTGACGGCCACTTCTGACGCGGCTCGGGAACACGGTGCAGGGCCGTTCGGCGCTGGACCTCGGCGGGCGGGCCAGCCTGCGAAGCAGCCCGGGGGACGGGATGTGCGCCCGGTCGGAACGGTGAGCCAATCCTGACCTGCAGCGCCCATTGCCCCGGGCGCGCTGGGGCTCTGGTGGGGGCACTGGAGCAACTTCCTTCTAAGCAGTGGGTCGGCCGCATTGGCCCCGGCGCGCGCTGGGGCCTTCGTGGCTCGCAGTGAGGACTTCGGCCCTTTCCGGAGAAGGAACGCCTGGAGGCGTCTCCACGCAGACAGCCGGTACGGAAGGGATTCGGCGGGGGAGTTCACCGGTAACGAGATCGCGGTGTGGGGTGCTGTCGACGCCGTTGCGGCTCGTGGACGCATTCGCGTCTGTTGGCACTCGCGCTCCAGCAACTGTGGCGAGCCATCGTTCGTGGTGCTCCATACGGCACTCCCATGCGCCGGGGAAGGCCCTCGTACGGAACATGGCGGTGTGGCGCGCGCGGTCTTGTCGCAGACCTCCAGCCTTGCGAAGGGTCACGTCCGGTTCCCCATGGCGTTGTCCTGTGGCTGATGCATGGTGCTCTGTCAGGGCGCCGGAACGGAGGCCCGCGGGGGAGCGCCGCGAGCGATGTCTCGCCTGCCATATCCGGCGCCCTTGGGCGCCGGGACATGCGCAGGGATGCGCATGCCACCTCCCGGCCGGCGCCGCCGGGCGCCGGAGACGACGCTGCAGCGGCGGCTTGAGGGCCTGTGTGCGGCGGGCTGCGGCCGTTGACCTCGCCGATGGGGTCATGTATGTTGCCGCAACAGGCTCCCCCGACGGTCCAGGGCCACACCGGCCGGGCTGCGGCGGTTCACATCCTGAGGACAAGCGGGTGCGACGATGAAGAGACTCTGGTTCGCCGGGCTCGTGACCCTGCTGATGGCCGCGGGCGCGACCTCGGTACAGGCTCAGACGCCGCGCTGGGTCGTGACCCAGCGCTGGCAGGGCTTCGGCTCGCAGCAGACCGAGATGTTCTGGGTCAACGCCGACGAGTGGCGCGTGCGCTACCGTCCCAAAGGCAAGGGGATCTTCCAGATCGCGGTCTACGACGCCCAGGGCGCCCTCGTCGACATGGCCACCAACCAGACCCAGGGTCGGCCGCTGACCGGCTGGTACGACCTGCGCGGCAGGGGCCAGCGTTACCTCGGCATCACCGGTCTCGACACGACCTGGGAGGTCAGCGTCGAGCAACGCCTGACGGTCATTGAGGAGTGGCACATCCGGCAGCTCCTCCTGCAGCCGCCGCCGCAGCTCCTCAAGGTCGGCATTTGGACCGGCGGCGCCGGCACCAGCGAGTTTACCTTCACCGTGCCATCGCGCAGTTGGCAGATCCGGCACGCCCACAGCGGCGACGGCCTGATGCAGATCCAGATTGACGATGCCGACGGCTTCGTTGCCTTCGGCGCCAACGAGGTCCGCGGCGGCGAGGGCTCGAGCTGGGTCCACAAGGCCGGTACCTTCACCATGCGCGTCAATGCCGGCGCCATCGACTGGCGCATCGAGATCCTCTGCGAGGACAACACGGGCGCCGGAGACTGACCATGGACCGACCGACTGTCCTGAGCATCGCCGGCAGCGACAGCGGCGGCGGCGCCGGCATCCAGGCCGACCTGGCCGCTTTCGCCTGGTTCGGCACGCATGGCACCACCGCGATCACCGCGGTCACCGCGCAGAATCCCCACGCGGTCCGGGCCGTCGTCGCCCTCGAGCCGGGGGCGGTTCAGGCGCAGATCGAGGCGGTGTTTGAGGCCTTTGCCGTGGCGGCTGTCAAGACCGGCATGCTCTTCAGCGCGCCGATCATCCGCCGCGTCGCCGCCTGCCTGCGGCAGCGCCGCCCGACCAGCCTGGTGGTCGACCCGGTCATGGTCGCCACCAGCGGCGCCCGCCTCCTCCAGCCCGACGCCGTCGCCGCTCTCCTGGAGGATCTCCTCCCGCTGGCGACCCTCGTCACCCCGAACCTCCCCGAGACGGCCGTCCTGATCGGCCGGCCCGTCAGCACCCCGGACGAGGCCCGCGCCGCCGCAGTCGCGCTGGCGCAGCGCCAGCCGGGCCTCTGGGTCCTGGTTAAGGGCGGCCATGCCGAGGGCCCCGAAGCCGAGGATTTCCTGGCTCATGAAGGACGCCTGTGGGGCCTGCGCGCGCCCCGCCGGACCGCCCGCACCACGCACGGCACCGGCTGCTCGCTCAGCGCCGCCATCGCTGCCGGACTGGCCCGGGGTCAGACGCCTCTCGAGGCCGTGCGCCAGGGCAAGGCCTACGTCCTGGGCCGCCTCGGCGCGGTCGTTCAGGTCGGCCCGGCGGCCTGGGCACTGAGCCCGCCGGAGGTCCTGCCGCTCGAGGCAGTCCATGTGAACGAGTACCAGCCGTAACGCAGGAGTCGGCCTATGACTACCGGCAAGCCCGCGACTCGGCGCATCCACCGCCAGACCCTCATCGAGATGAACCGGGCGGCCTTTACCGCCCGCCGTGACGCGGCCCACGAGCGCGCCCGGGCCATCCTCGAGAACGACGTCGACAAGGGCACCCGGGAGCAGCGCGCCGATTGGTACCTCGACTGCCTGCGCCTCATGGAGGACGCCCTGCGCTCGACCCTGCGCTCGCAGATCGCCCAGGATGGGCCGCTCATCCAGTACCTCAAACTCGTCCGCGAGACCCTCAAGGCCCTGCTCGCTCTCGTCAACCACGAGATCAACCTGGCCCAGGAAGCCCAGGAGCTGTCGCGACTCCTGGGGCCGGAGACGGTGGCGCGCCTGCTCGCCTCCGACAAGCCCTTCAGCGACAGCGAGCGCTCCGTCCTCGACGCCATCCACAGCCTGCTCGGTTTCGGCGAGCCCCTGCGGGCCCGCGACACCAAGGAACGCCAGCGCAGCTTCGAGGAGGACGACCGGCGACGCTTCCGGGTGGCCCAGGATGAGTTCACCAAGCTCTTCAGCACCTACGGCCGATGAACCCCGGCAGGGACCGCACCCGCGGCCGGGCGAAGCCCCCGCAGCCCGGCCGGTCGCGGCGCGGCCGCGGCGTGTCCTGCACCTGACCGAGGCGGCCGGCGGCGGTGTCCGGCGGCACCTCCAGCGGGTCGTGCCGGAGCTGCGCCGGCTGGGCCTCGAGGTCGACCTCCTGGTCGGCATCGGCCGGGCCGAAGCGGGCCTCGAGGACGACCTGGCCGCCTTCCGACAGTGCGGCTGCCGCACGGCCACCTTCGACAGCGGCGGGACCCTGCGGACCTGGCTTCACGGCCGGCCGGCCCTGCGCCGGGCCCTGCACAACTGGCAGCCCGACATCGTCCACCTGCACGCCACCCGGGCCGGCCTCATCGGGCGCCTCGGGCGGCGCCGTGACGAGGGCGGCCCGCCGGTGGTCTACTCGCCGCACGCCTTTGCCTTCCAGGACCGCCGCGGCATCGTGCCCTGGCTGGCCCTCGCCCTCGAGAGAGCCCTGGCACCGGCCACGCAGGCCCTCGTCTGCGTCTCCGGCCCCGAACGCGACCTCGCCCGCCGCCACCTCGGCCTCGACCCGGGACGCCTCCACGTCATCGAGAACGGCCTCGAGGCCGACTTCCGCCAGCGCCTCCTGACCCGCCAGGCCGCACGCGCCGCCTTGAGCCTGCCGCCAGAGGTCTTCCTCATCGGCTTCTGCGGCCGCCTGGTGCCGCAGAAGGACCCGGCCCTGGCCCTGGCCGCCCTCGGGACGACGCCGCCGGGCCAGGGCCGCCTGGCCATCTGCGGCGATGGCACCCTGGCGGCGGCCCTGCGACGTCAGGCGCAGCACCAGGGGCTGGAGTCGTCACTGCTCTGGCTCGGGACGGTGCCGAACCTGCCGCAGCGCCTCGCTGCCTTCGACCTGCTCCTTCTGACCTCGCGCTACGAGGGCTTCCCCTACATCCTCCTGGAGGCCCTCGCCGCCGGCGTCCCCGTCCTGGCCTCGGACATCCCGCCGCACCTGCCGCGGCCGTGGCTGCGCGGGCCGGTCCGCATCGTCACCGGCCGCCGCCCGGCGGCCTGGCAGGAGGCCCTGCGTCAGGCCTGGGCCGACCGCGCCGACCTCAAGCGCCAGGCCGAGGCGGTCGCCGGACGCGTCGCCGAGGAATTCTCGGCGCGACGACAGGCCGAGGCCCTGGCACAACTCTACGGCAGGATCACCGAGGCGAGTACGTAGGCCGACAGCGCTGCACCATGGACTGCCCCCGGGCGCCGGGCAGGCGGGCCGGTACGGCAGACGCGGGCTCCGGATCGGGCGCGGGCGCTGCCGGCGAGCCAGGCGGGCGGCGGGCGGCGGGCGGAGGCGGTCAGGGCGCCGCCTCGGCAGCGGGGTCGGGTGCAGTCGGCAGGATCGCCTCGACGGCCTGGGCGGCCTCGACGAAGGTCTGGTATCGCTCGGCGGGATCCTGCTTGATCATCCGACTCAGGACCTCGACCAACTCCGGGCGGAAGTCACGCAGTTGGCCCGACACCGACAGGCGGACCTTCGAGAGGTGGCGCTTGGCCAGGGTCTCGACCTCCTTGGCATCGAAGAAGGTCTCCCCGGCCAGGGCATAGTACATCACCATGCCGATGCTGTAGATCTCGCTGTAGGCATCCTCGCCCGTGCCGAGGAGCCGTTCCGGGGGCAGGTAGTAGGGCGACCCGGAGACGTACTCGTCCTGCGGACTGAGGGCCTCTTCACGGGGCAGGCACAGCCCGAAGTCGAACAGCACCGCGTAGCCCTCGTTGTTGATGATGATATTCTCGGGCTTCATGTCGCGGTATAGATAGCCGCATTTGTAGATGTGCTGCTCGGCCGACAGCAGGTGCATCACCATCTGCAGCACCTCGCGCTCCGGCATCCGCCCGAGGCGGTCCACACGCTTGTCAAGGCGCTCGCCCTGCACCAGCTCCATGGCCGAGTAGTACTCGCCGTCCTCGCAGCCGCTGTCGGTGCACTTCACCAGGCAGGGGTGATTGCCGACGATCTGACCGATGCGCGCCTCATTCAGCAGCGCGTGGATGTTCACCGGTTTGGTCCGCTCGGCTCGCGACAGGATCTTCACCGCAAAGAACTGGCTCGGATGCTGGCGACTGACCGCCTTGTAGACGCTGCCCATGCCGCCGCCGCCGAGCGGCTCGAAGAGCCAATAGTGGCCGATGCGCATCGGCACGAAGGCGATGCGCTGGCACTTCGGACACTCCACCATCTTCAGCGTCTCGAGGCTGGCCGTGGGGATCGCCAGGCCACAGCCTGGGCACGGCACATGGCCACTCTCGAAGGCCCCGACCATGCTCTCGCACTGCCGCGCCAGCGCCGCCGGACTGGACGGCGTGTCCGCGGCCGCGGTCGGACGGCTCTTTTTTCTCGAGAAGAACCACATGGGCGTCTGCTTCTGACCCCTGACCGGGCTTGCCAAGTACCGCCGACATGACGCCCTGACGTCACGCCGACCTACCGGCGCCATGCCGGCGCCCAGCCTGCAAGGCTCGCGGAAACGCAGGCAATATTGCCCGGTTCCGCGCCCCTGTCCAATCCCCCACCGGTTTTCGCCCCGACGCCGCGCGCCCAGCCTGCAAGGCTCGCGGAAACGCAGGCAATATTGCCCGGTTCCGCGCCCCTGTCCAATCCCCCACCGGTTTTCGCCCCGACGCCGCCACGGCCCTCAGCGGTGGTACACCAGCGGCGGCAGAGGCATCGCACCGGCGCGCTGGCGCGCCTCAAGGCGGACCAGTCCGTAGACGAAGGTGCTCACGAAGCACTCCGAGTCATAGATAACCCCGCCACTGGCGCCGCGGAAGAGCCCCCGGCACCAGAGGTCCTCGATGCCCCGGCGCGCATAGCGCTCGGCGGCGGCCGTCCAGGCAGGATTCGGGTCGAGGTCGGCGAGGTCGAGGTAGAGGTTGACCAGGATGCCGTAGACCATGGCCCGGACCGGCACCCCCTCGGGGATGGCCTCGACCGCGGCGTAGGCCTCGGCGAAGGCCATGGCCGCGGCGCGGTGACGCGCGTCGCCGGTGAGACGGAAGGCCTGCAGTCGCAACAGGGCGTCGGCGCCGGCGAATTCGCTGCTCCCATAGGCCATGGCGAAGGTGACGCGCGGCGCCGCCGGCGGCGCCGCGGCGACGGTGTCGAGGAGTTCCCGGCCGAGCGTCCTGGCCTGATCGCCGCAGGGCGTCTGGCCCAGCCACACGGCGGACTCCAGCAGCGATACGCCGACCGAGAGGTTGCAGCCGTGGCCGGGACCGAGGGCCTGGCGGTCGGAGTAACGGCTCAGGACCGGCAAGGTGCCGTCGGCCTGGCGCACGAGAGTGAAGTGACGGATCATGCCCTGGCACCAGTCGAGGTAGCGGGCTTCGCCGGTCCGGCTGTAGGCGAAGGCCCAGAGGCGGACAAACATGCCGCCGTGGCGGGGGAAATCGAGGCCCTTGCGGTCAGCCTGGCGCGGCTCGCCGAGCGGGCGGTCGATCTCGGCATGGCGGCAGAACTGGAAGGTCTCCAGGTCGCGGACGTGGTTGATCAGCCCGTCGGCCTCGCCAAGCACGGCCTGCGGCCGCAACGCCCAGGCGGCCTCGATGAACTCCGCTGGCGGCGCCCCGAGGTACTCGTGCAGGGTGTGACCGGGGCGTTCCTCGAAGAAGTCCCAGTGGGCATGCTCGCCCCAGGGCCAGAGGCCGGTGGGCGTCGCGGTGCAGTGCTCGAGGAAGAACGCGAGGTAGGCCCGTGAAGCCTCGTCGTAGCGGCCGTCACCGGTCAGACGGCTGAGGTGCGGCAGGGCCAGCAGCAGCGGCACGTCGTGCTGGAGGTTACCGCCAAACATCGCCCGGTCGCCCTGGCGCTGGCCCGGCATCGCCGGCAGGACGCTGCGCGCATGGAGCCCATCCTCGAGCAGGAGCAGGCTGACGAACATCGGGCTGGACTGCGAGCCATAGCGGTCCGTGCCCACCGCGAGCAGGGTATCGACGAAGCTCCGCGCATAGCCAATGGCGCCGCGCTCGGGATCGAAGACGGCCCGCGGGTAGACCGGCAGTTCACCCAAGGCGGCCGCCACGGCGAGGCGCTCCCCAGCCGTCTCGTCGGCCACCGGCGACGACGACAGCGCTGCCGGAGCCGCCGACGCCTCGGCCAGGCTCCAGCGGATCTCGCCAAGCACCGCCCAGGAGTGGCCCTCGCGGGCGTTGTCACGCAGGCGCAGGCGAAGCAGAGGCGTGCGGCAGGGCTTCAGATCGACACCCTGGGTCGTCGCGGCCGCGCCGCTGACCTGGCCCAGGAGCGCCCAGCCCGCACCGACGCGGCCGTAGACCTCGAAGTCGGTCACGCGCAGGGCGCCCTTGGAGACGACCGTCTCCAGCTCCAGGCGCGACACGACCATCGGCTCGGCGAAGAGCACGAAGAGATTGGCCGGCGCCTGACGCAGGTCCAGCGGCCCCGAATTCCACTGCGTGGCGACATCGCCATCGGCGAGCTGCGGCACCGCCACGGCCCCGCCGGACTCGCCGCGGTCCGCCACCAGACGGACCGCCGGCGCGGCCGCGCCCTGCGCCAGGGCCGCCGCCAGGACCACCGCCAGACCCACAGGAATGAGACCGCATCGGACCATGCCGAAGACCTCCCTGGGTGATGCCCACCGCCACGCCGTCCCGACCGGGGCCCTCGCCGCCATCCCGCTGACGAGAGGCCGATGCCCGCGTCGGCGCACCCGCCGCCGTCCCTCTACCATACATGCCGCCGGCCGCCGCCGCCCGGCCCGGTCGCCCCTCTACCAGGCTGATCGAGGGTCGCGTCAGCGCTCACCCGGCCGCCCTCGGAAGAAACACCGCGTCGTTGTGCTGCCGATGCCGTTGCGGCTCGTGGACGCGTTCGCGTCTGTGGACACTCGCGCGCCACACCGATGGCGAGCGATGTTACGCCCTGCTATAGCCGGCGCGCCCGGGACGCCGGGGACCCGGCTGAAGGGCTGCCGGATCGTTCCGGCGGAGGCGCTGTACTCAGTCGCCTCACGCCTCTGGTTGGGGCTTGTCTGGCCCCGGCCAGGCCGCTATGGTAGCCGCTCGGATGGTCCGGCAACAGCCCTCGGGAGAGCCTGCTATGGAACGGCCCAACCTCGTCCTGATGCTCATGGACAACCTCGGCTACGGGGACATCGGCTGCTATGGCTCGACCCTGCACCGCACCCCGAACCTCGACCGCCTGGCGACGCAGAGCGTGCGCCTGACCGACTACTACAGTTGCAGCGGCGTCTGCACGCCATCGCGGGCGAGCCTGATGACGGGGTGCTACCCGCGCCGGCTCAACCTCCACATCAGCGACCGCGGCCATGCCGTCCTGCAGCCGGTCGCGCGCAAGGGCCTCCACCCCGACGAGGTCACCATCGCGCGGCTGCTCAAGGGCGCCGGCTACGCCACCGGCTGCGTCGGCAAGTGGCACCTCGGCGACCAGCCGGCCTTCCTGCCGACCCGGCATGGCTTCGACAGCTTCTACGGCGCGCCCTACAGCGAGGACATGACACCCGGCCCGAATCGCCCCGGCTGGCCGGATCTGCCGCTGATGCGCGACGAGACGGTCATCGAGGCGCCCATCGACCGCGACACCCTCACCCAGCGCTACACCGCCGAGGCCATACGCTTCATCACCGCCAACCGCGCGCGGCCCTTCTTCCTCTACCTGCCCCACGCCATGCCCGGCAGCACCGACACCCCCTTCGCCAGCACGGCCTTCTCGGGCCGCTCGGCCAACGGCCGCTACGGCGACAGCATCGAGGAGCTCGACTGGTCGGCCGGCGAGATCCTGGCCACCCTGGACCGCCTCGGCCTCAGCGAGAATACCATCGTGGTCTGGACCTCAGACAACGGCGCGGTCTACCGCGACCCGCCGCAGGGCAGCAACGCCCCGCTGCGCGGCTGGGGCTACGACACCTCCGAGGGCTCGCAGCGTATGCCCTGTCTGGTGCGCTGGCCCGGCCGCCTTCCCGCCGGCGTGGTCTGCGATGAGCTCCTCAGCATGATGGACTGGCTGCCGACCCTGGCCGCCATCACCGGTGCGCCCCTGCCCGCCGGCCGCACGATCGATGGCTATGACATCCGAGACATCCTCGCAGGCCGGCCCGGCGCCGCCTCGCCCTACGACGACCGCGGTTTCTTCTACTACTTCATGGACCAGCTCCAGGCCGTGCGCTCGGGGCCGTGGAAGCTCTACCTGCCCCTGGAGAAGAAGCGCTGCCGCCTCGGCGGCGGCTTCACATCCTGCCCATTGGCGCTCTACGACGTCCGCCACGACCTCGCCGAGGACCACGAAGTCTCGGCGCAGCATCCGGAGGTAGTGCAGCGCCTGCTGACCCTGGCCGAGGCGGCCCGTGCCGACCTCGGCGATCTCGACCGCGATGGCGCCGGCTGCCGCCCGGCCGGGTGGGTCGAGAACCCGACGCCGCGACGCCTGGAGCCCTGAGCGCAAGAAGGGGCCGCGCGCGAGTATGCCCGGGCGCGGCCCGGCACAGACACCCGCCCGCCTGAGGATAGCCTCACCATGAGCCGCAAGAGCCTGTCGTCACTGCGAGCCGCCACCGTCGACGGCGCCGTCGAGCTGACCTTCTACAAGGGCGCCGAGCTCTTCGCCGCCAACAAGGGCCCCCAGCCTGTGCGCATCTGGCGCCGCACGGAACCCGGCTTCACCTTCGGCACCGACTACCGCGAGTATTTCGACGACCTCGACTGGCGCGGCGCCGAGATGGCCTTCGAGGGAACCCTCGAGTGCAGCAACCAGCGCAAAGCGCGCTGGGTCGACCGCAGCGTCGGGGTCGGCTTCACCGGCGCCTACTGGGTCCAGGTCCCCGGCGACGAGAGCGCCGTCGGGCCGGCCCCGGTGCGGGTGCGCGACCCCGAGATCTGGTGGACCTACGAGAGGCTCCGCGCCGAGGCCGAGGCCCTCGCCCGCGACTTCCCGTCGGCCGTGCGGCTCGACGCGTGCGGCCACAGCCTCGGGGGACGGCCTATCATCACCCTCGGCGTCGGACCGGAACGGCCCGCCGTCGCCTTCGTCGGACTGGTCCACGCCGGCGAGGCCGGACCGGAGCTCCTCCTGCCCATGCTGCGCGGCCTCCTCACCCAGCACCACGACCTGGCCTGCCAGACCGGCGTCGCCGTCCTCCCGAACCTCAACCCCGACGAACGCGAGGCCATGGCCCGCGGCACGCCGTGGTACCTGCGCACCAACCACAACGGCGTCGACCTGAACCGCAACTTCGACGCCGCCTGGGATGAGGTCAGCTACGGCTATGGCCTCGACAGCTCCGACCCCGACGCGGCGACCTACCGCGGGCCGGCCCCGTCGTCCGAGCCCGAGACGCAGGCGGCCGTGCGTTTCGTCGAGGCGCAGCGGCCCCAGGCGGTGTTCTCCTTCCACTGCCTGGCGAGCATCTGCTCAAATGCCTTCCTGACCACCGCCAAGGCCGTCGGCGATGCCGCTTTCGCGGAACGCGCCGTGGGCTTTGCCAGGGCCTACGACCAGGGCATGTTTCCGGACAGCACCGCCGAGACCAGGGTCCACTACGCCTGCTCCGCCGGGAGCCTGCCGCACTGGGCCTACGCGCGCTTCGGCATGCCGGCCTTCGACCTCGAACTCGGTCCTAACCCCGATGCCAAGGCCTGCGTCCACGACGGCACCACCCGCGCCATGCTCGAGACCTACCGGCG
>JAGVUW010000527.1 GCA_019136035.1 Verrucomicrobiota bacterium
CGAGGAGCGCTACTCGCTGCCGGTGGCCAAGGGCCGCGTCATTCGCCCCGAGACCGCCGCCCAGATCACCGCGGCCATGAAGCTGGTGACGCAGCCCGGCGGCACCGCCACGCGCGCGGCCGTAGCCGGCTACGACGTCGCCGGCAAGACCGGCACCAGCCAGAAGTGGGTCAACGGCCCCGGCGGCGGCTTCTACGCCTACGACCAGTGCGTCGGCAGCTTCATCGGCTATGTGCCCGCCGACGACCCGGCCTTTGTACTGCTGGTGGTGGCCGACGAGCCGACGCGCGGCGGCAGCCGTTATGGCGGCATCGTCGCGGCGCCGGTCTTCAGCCGTGTTGCCGAGCGCACCCTGCGCTATCTGCAGGTGGCGCCGAGCCTCTCGGCGACCGCCGAGATGCACCGCCGCGGAGGATCCCGTGATGCCGCCGTCCCGCCTGTCCTTACGGACGCTCATTGAGGCCCTTGGCGAGCAGTTCATCGCCCTGGGCGGCCCGGCCGATGTGATGGTGGACGGCGCCTGCGCTGACTCGCGCCAGGTGCAGCCCGGGTGGCTCTTCTGCGCCATACCGGGGGCGCGTGAGGACGGCGCCGCCTATGCCGACGATGCGGTGCGCCGGGGTGCCGTGGCGGTGGCGACGACGCGGCCGCTGACGCTGCCCGCGGGGGTGGCGCAGGTCATGGTACGGGCGGCCTACCCGGCCGCCGGCCGCATCGCCGAGTGCGTTGCCGGCTGGCCGGCGCACTCACTCCGCCTCCTCGGCATCACCGGCACCAATGGCAAGACCACCTGCGCCTACCTCCTGCGCGATATCCTGCGCGCCTGGGGCCGCACCACCGGTATGGTCGGCACGGTCTGTTACGACCTCGGCCGACGCCAGATCGAGGCCGACCGCACCACGCCGACACCCTTCGCCCTCCAGGAGCTCTTCACCGGGATGCGCCAGGACGGCGCCGAGTGGGCCGTCCTGGAGATGTCCAGCCATGCCCTCGACCAGCGCCGCGCCGGCACGGCGCGCTTCCGCGGCGCCGCCTTCACCAACCTCACCGGCGACCACCTCGACTACCACCGCACCATGGATGCGTATTTCGAGGCCAAGGCACTGCTCTTCGAGGAGTACCTCCAGGAAGGCGCTCCGGCGGTGATCATGGTCGACGACCCCTACGGCCGACGCCTGGCCGAGCGCCTGCGCCAGGCCGGGCGGGCCCGCGTCGTCGGGGTCGGCAGCCGCGACGCCGAGGTGGTCTGGCATGATGTCGAGCTCGGCTTTCAGGGATGCCGATTTACGCTGCGCCTGGGCGCTGACGAGGTCGCCATCGCGTCGCCCCTGATCGGCATGCATAACGTCGCCAATCTGACTTGCGCCGCGGTCCTGGCGCACGCCTGCGGCGTGCCGGCCGGGATCATCGCGGCGGCGCTGCGGGAGTGCCCCGGCGCCCCGGGGCGCCTGCAGGGGGTGACCTCGCCACGCGGCGTCGCGGCCTATGTCGACTACGCCCACACCGACGACGCCCTGGAGAATGTCCTGCGGGCCGTGCGCACGCTCTCGCCGCAGCGTGTCCTGCTGGTCTTCGGCTGCGGCGGCGACCGCGACCGCACCAAGCGGCCCCGCATGGGCGCCGTGGCGGCACGCCTCGCGGACCGCGTCTTCGTCACCAGCGACAACCCGCGCAGCGAGGACCCGGAACGCATCATCGCCGACATCCTCGCCGGCCTGCCGGCGGGCGCCGTGCCGGTGGTCCTCGCCGACCGCCGCGAGGCCATCCGCGCCGCCCTTGCCGAAGCCCGCCCCGGCGACCTCGTCCTCATCGCCGGCAAGGGCCACGAGCCCTACCAGGAGATCCAGGGCGTGAAGCACCCGTTCAGCGACCTCGACGAGGTCCGCCGGGCCATGGCCGAGGCCGAGGCTTAGGCCGGCCCCGGCACCGGCCCCGGCACTGCCTCCTGAGCCGCGATGCGGGCCATGATGTCGAGCACGAAGGCGGTCTTGCCCTGGGTGTAGGCGACGCGGTCATTCGGATGCTCCGCGGCCAGGCGCTGCTTCAGGGCGCCGTAGGCCGAGGCTGCCTCCGGATGCGCGATGAGGTAGTCGCGAAAGAGCAGCCGCCGCCAGTGCTCGAAGTGCGCTTCGACCATGTGCAGGTGGTGCGTGCGGTGGCCGTCGTCGGCGCGCTTGATGAACCAGGCGTAGTAGGGCGGGACGTCGTCCCCCCAGCTCGGCCGCCAGAAGTAGTCGTAGCCCTCGGCCTCGAGAATCGGCACGATGCGCTCGCGGGTCGCCGTCAGGTCGGTGACCTCGATGAGCATGTCGATGACCGGCTTGGCGGCCAGACCCGGCACCGCCGTGCTGCCGAAGTGCTCGATGCGGCCGAGGAGGTCGGCCGGCAGGATGGCCCGGAGGTGGTCGCGCTCGCGGCGGAATGACTCGGGCCAGCCGGCGTCGTAGGGCACCACGGCGATGTCCTCGCGGACCACCCGCTGGACCTTCTCCGACAGGGTCTCTTGCCTTGCACCAGCGTTCGACATCACGCGATCCTCCCTCACCGGGCCTGCCCGATCATGCCACGCAGGATGCGCCGCCGGCTTGGCCAGGTCCATGAGCGGTAGGCGCAGAGCAGGTAGTGCAGCCAGGCGGCCGGCGGGCC
>JAGVUW010000744.1 GCA_019136035.1 Verrucomicrobiota bacterium
TGCCGAACTGCGCCGCGGCTGGCCTGGTCGTTTCCATCTGCGTCATCTGCCTTACCAGCGTGTGCCCCGAGCCCGTCACTCGCGCTCGTCTGTCTCGACATTCAGACCGGCCAGACGCCGTGAAATAACGGCCAGGGTCCCGGCCAGGTCCTCGTTCTCCACAATGATCTCCGGCGGCATCTCCAGCCGCACCGGCGCGAAATTCCAGATCGCCCGAATGCCGCCCGCCACCATCCGGTCGGCCACCGCCTGGGCCGTCCGCGCCCCCACCGTGATGATGCCGATCCCGATGTGCATCCGCTGCGCCAGGTCGGTCAGCTTGTCGATGTGCAGAATGCGCTTGCCGTGAACTTCCGTGCCGACCTTCTCCGCATCGACATCGAAGCCCGCCACGATATTCAGTCCGTGCTGCGCAAAGCCCTCGTAGCCCAGCAGCGCCGAGCCGAGGTTGCCGACCCCCGCCAGAAAGGCGTCCTCGAGGTTGTCCCAGCCGATGAAGTGCTCGATCGCTGCCACCAGGCCGGTGACGTGAAAACCGACCTTCGGCTTGCCCACGATGCCCGTCATCGCCAGGTCCTTCCGAACCAGCGTCGGGTCCTTCTGCAACACCTCCGCCAGGTAGGTGCACGACACCCACTCCACGTCGGTCTTGCGCAACGCGTACAGACAACGCAGGTACATCGGCATCCGCCGCAATGACGGCGTCGGCGCCGACTTCATCTGTCGCTCGCTCGTCTGGGCCTGCATGGTGCCTCCGTCACACTTGGGGATGCTATCCGAGAATTTGTTCGCGATAAGATAGGCCTCCCGCAAAGAGAGGCAAGCCGTTTTCGCGAAATAATTCTCCAATCGACCGCCGGGGCCGGCTGACGGTCCGGTTCCGGCACCCCTTCAGCCGGATCCCCGGCGTCCCTGGGCGCCGGCCATGGCAAGGCGAAACATCGCTCGCCACCGGTGTGGAGCGCGAGTGTCCACAGACGCGAAGGGGTCCACGAGCCGCGACGGCATCGACAGCACAACGACGCCATGTTTCATACGAGGATGGCCAGGCAAGCGCCGACGCGATCCTCGATCAGCCCCGAGCGACGCGCGTCGCCACCTGGGCCGCTGTATAGTGCGGCGCACGTGGATCATGATCGAGGCCATGGGCGTCGTGGATGATCCAGGCTGGCGTCTGGCGTGGGGCGGGCTGCCGCTCCCCCCGCCCCGCCATCCACGCGGCCCGCGGACAGGACCTCAACAGACGGGGCTTACGTTCATGAAACGCATGATGATGCCGATGGCGATCCTGGCGGGGCTGGCCCTGTCGGCGGCCGAAACAATCCAGCTCGCGCCACCCGGGCACCGTCTGCCCTATGGCGAGAGCGCCTCCTTCGCCTTCTACGTCCCGGCGGGCGTGCGCTCGGCGCGCGTGACCTGCTCGGCGCGCCTGAATCTCGCGCGGTGCGCCGGCTCGACCCACGCCATGGTCCTGCGCGTCAACGGCAGCCCGCTCACCGCCGGCCTGGACCGCACGGCGCTGCGTCTGACGAACAAGCCGCCGGCGGTGCGGATGGCGAGCGGCCTGGAGGTCCCCTGGTACGACTCGCGCGGCTGGCGCGTGGTCTACGCCCCCGACTTCGACATGGCCGCCAGTCCGGCCGCCGGCGGCATGCGTATCGAGGCGGTCTCGCCGCACCGCCTCGTCCTGGACATCAGCGACCTCCTGCGCCCCGACGCCGAGAACACCCTGCAGATCGAGCACTGCGGCGCCGCCATGCGTCTGCGCGAGGCCATCGGGAAGGACGCCGGCGACCTCGACCTCGTCTTCGCCGAGCTTGCGGTGGCGCTCAGCGAGGAGCCCTCGGCCATGGCCTCGCGGCGGCGCGAGCGCCGCCATGACCCCGACGCCCTCATGGACGCCACGCCGGCAGCGCTGAACCCGCGCCAGGTCGTCGAGGCCACTCCCGAGGGCGCCCTGCGCCTGCGCCTCCCCGGGCTGGCCCTGCGGGTCGAGTCGGCCTACGCCCGCGTCGGCGGCGGCTGGCACACGATTCCGGCAGCGGCCGGCACCGATCCCGCCTGGTCCCCCCGGCCGCCTGACGGCGCGCCCGGCGAGGGCGCGCTCCAGGCCGCGGCACCCGGGTACCGCCTGCAGCGCCAGGTGACCTGGGCCGCCGATCACCTGGTTATCGCCGATACACTGACCAACACCGGCGACGCCGACATCGGCCTGGCCTTCGACCACAGCATCGTGCCGGAGAACCCCGCCGACCTGGTCGATGTCTACCTCGGCGGCGATCCGTCGCCGGCCCGGACCCGCCTCGAAGGCCACGAGAACCCGAGCGTCTTCGTCAATGGCACCCAGGCCGGGTGCGCCCTCGTCGCCCTCGACGACGTCTATCGCATCCAGGGCGCCATGCACTGGGAGCAGGGCCGCGCCGGCATCCGCTCGGAGACCTTCGCCCTCGCCGCGGGCGCCTCGTACACCCTGCGCTGGGCACTCTACCCGGTCGGTTCGCCGGACTACTTCGACGCCGTCAACCTCATCCGCCGCGACCTCACGGCGAACCACACCGTCCCGGGCGGCTTCCGCTTCGGCCTCAACCAGATCGCGAAGCTCTCGGATGAGGCCCTGCAGGCCATGGTGCGCGATCTCGGCATA
>JAGVUW010000414.1 GCA_019136035.1 Verrucomicrobiota bacterium
GCATCCGGGATGCCGCTGGGGAGCTGCGCCTCGTTGGTCGAGACGCCGCCGACCTTGTACTGGGCCATCTCGCCGTTGCGCAGCATGACCTCGACCGGGAACTCCGGGTTGGCGCCGATGACCATCTGGCCCTTGGTGCCGTAGAGGATAGTGACGTTGTCTTCGGCGGCGCTGTAGGTCCAACTGGCGGTCAGTTGTCCGACGCTGCCATTGGCCAGGCGCAGGATGCAGACGGCGTTGTCGTCGACGGTGATCGGCTGGCCCTTGTCATTGCACTTGGCCAGGGTCTCGACGAAGGCGCCGACCTCGGTCACCTCGCTGTCGATGAGCCAGCGGATCAGGTCGGCCTTGTGCACGCCCAGGTCGCCCATGCTGCCCACGAAGGCCTCTTCCTTCTTGAAGAACCAGGTATGGGCGCCCTTGTCCTGCGACCACATCTCCGGGCCGCCGTGGCCGAAGCTGGTACGGAATGACAGCACCTCGCCGATGACGCCGTCGCGCAGGAGCTGCTTGGCCTTGACGTGGGGCGGCATGAGGCGCTGGTTGTGGCCGATCATGAGCTTGCGACCGGCGCGCTTGGCGGCGCTGATCATCTTCTTGGCGTCGGCCAGGCTGGTGGCCATGGGCTTCTCGCAGAGGACGTGCTTGCCGGCCTTGAGGGCGGCAAGGGTCAGCCGGGCGTGATGGGCATTGGGGGTCGCCACCACCACCGCGTCGATGTCCTGGCGCGCCAGGAGGGCCTTCTCGCTGGCCTCGACCTCGCCGCCGTACTGCCCGGCCAGCCACTCGGCGCGGCTGGTGATCGGGTCGTAGATGGCGACAATCTTGGCACAGGGGTGAGATGAGATCTCGGGGGCGTGACGGTAGATCGCGATGCTCCCCGCACCCAACAGGCCGAACCGCACCATTTCCTCTGCCATGGTCACTCTCCTCACGCGTCTGCTTCGTACGTGCCTGCCACGGGCCGCGGCCGGAATGCCGGCCCGAACGGCTGTAGGACCGTAGCATACCACCCGGCCGCCATCAGGCAACCCGCCGGCGGCGGTGCAACCACGGCCGTCGGCGCAGGGTCGAAGGCGGGGTATTTGAGGTGCTATGGTAGAATGCCCCGAGGTTGGTGGCCGCGGGGGCGGCCGGCCGGGATGGGGGCGTGACCGCAGCAGCAGAAGGAGGACGACGATGCCCGATTTTGCCTCTCCCTTCTCCGGGATGGCCAGTGACCGCCCACTTACCGCCAGCGAGCTCGTGCGTGCCATACGCTTCATGGTCGCGGCCGAGTACGAAGCGGTGCAGCTCTACATGCAGTTGGCGGAGTCGACCGACAACACCCTGGCGCAGGAGGTCCTTACCGACATCGCCAACGAGGAGCGCGTCCACGCCGGCGAGTTCCTGCGGCTGCTGAAGGAACTGGCGCCCGACGAGGAGCAGTTCTACCAGGAGGGCGCCCAGGAGGTCGAAGCGGAGATTCGCGGCGCGGCCGCGGCTGAGACGCCCGCGGCGGCGGATCCGGCGGGCAGCCGCGACGGCACCGGCGGTGCCGGTCTGGGCCTCGGGGCCCTGAAGGGCTGAACGGCCGACAGGCCATGAGACAACCGTAACAGCGAGGAGGATCGCCATGGATATTCTGAGACGTTCGTACGCACCGATTGCGGCCGATGCCTGGGCCGCGATCGACGCCCTGGCCCGTCAGACCCTCAGCGCCAGCCTGTCGGCGCGGCGCTTTGTGGATGTGAACGGGCCGCTCGGCATGGAGTGCGCCAGCGTCGCCCTGGGCCGTCTCGAGCTGCCCGCGGAGAAGAACCGCACCGGCGTCAACTACGGCGTGCACCGCGTCATGCCGCTGGTCGAGAGCCGCATCATCTTCTCCCTGGAGCAGTGGGAGCTCGACAACGTCGGCCGCGGCGCCAAGGACATCCAGCTCGAGAGCCTGGTCAGCGCGGCGCGCAAGATCGCGGCGTTCGAAGAGGACGCGGTCTTCAACGGCTTCGCGCCGGCCGGCATCGTCGGCCTGCACGCCAGTGTGGCGGAGCCGCCGCTGGCGATTCCGATGGATCCGACCGGCTGCATCGACGCCATCGGCGAGGCCCAGGTGGCCCTGCTGCGGCGCGGCATCGGCGGGCCGTGCGCCCTGGTGGCCAGCCCGAAGCTCTGGAAGCTGCTCGTGCGCACCGTCGAGGGCGGCACACTCAAGGCTGTCATCGAGAACCAGATCGGCGGGCCGGTCATCTTCTCCGAGGCCGTCAAGGGCGGCCTCCTGGTATCGCGCCGCGGCGGCGACCTCGAGCTGACCATCGGCCAGGACCTTGCCATCGGCTACCTGAACCACGACACCAAGGGCGTCTCGCTGTACTTCACCGAGTCGTTCACCTTCCGTGTCATCGCGCCGGAAGCCGTGGTTGCCTTCAAGGTCTGAGGGGGCTGCGGCCCTCTGTCCGGCGGCGGCTGAAGCTCAGCCGCCGCCGTCAGGCGAGCCCGAAGGCCCTGTTCACGGCGCCGTGGATCTGGTCCTCGGTGTCGGCGACGAAGGCGCCGGGTCGGCCGTGGAAGCGGTTGGCCCAGTCGACCTCGTAGCCGCCCTCGGGGATCTGGCGGCGCACCGGGATATAGCCGATGACGCCGTTGGCATAGCCGGCGAC
>JAGVUW010000569.1 GCA_019136035.1 Verrucomicrobiota bacterium
GGGTGGTGCTGTCGACGCGGTGGCGGCTCGTGGACGCATGCGCGTCTGTGGACACTCGCGCCCCAGCAGACGCCGCGAGCGATCCTTTCGCCGTGCCATATCCGGCGTTCTACGCCAGTAGCTTCCCGGGCGCCATTCCCCGGCGCCCGGGAGGTCCACGGACGGCGCCGTGGACCTACGTGCGCCGCGGCGGCTGTCCGCAGCCGCCCTCCTGGGAGCGCCGAGCGTCGGCTCGGCATCCCCCGGGCGCCGTGGAGCTGCTCGCCCGGGGATGATCCAAGGTCGCGTCAGCGACCTCCTGGTCACCCTGAAGGGGTGTCAGATCGTAGCCGGGGGTCGTGCTGCACGACCCCCGGAACCGCAAATCCACGAACCACGCGCCCTGAAGGGGTGCCAGAATCCGACTCCGGGACATCTCTGCTGCTCGCCTGGAGGGGGTTGCGGGCAGGCCGCCGCGGTCTATAGTGAGGGGCAGTCGCGACGGGGGAGGGGGGGCGTTCGGCGCTATGGCACCTCGTGCCGGGCCGGGCGGGTTCAGGCGATGCGGGTGACCGTGGGCATGGCGCTCACAGCGGTCAGCGTTACCGTCTTGAAAGTCTCGGCGGAGGGCCTGTCGGCATGCGCTTCTGGATCAAGACCTGGGTGGTGCTGCTGCTGATTGCGGGTCTGATGGCCGGTACCGGTGGCGTCGTCTGGCGTCTGGCCCGGGAGCGCTATGCGCCGCCGGCCGCGGTGCAGGTGCGCGTCGAGTCCGTGGGCCCGGGGAGTCTGGCCGAGAGCATCAGCGCCACCGGCGTGATTCTGCCGCGCAAGACGGTCAAAATCAGCGCCAAGGTCTCGGCCCGGATCATGGCCCTGCCGGTCGCCGAGGGCGACGTCGTGCGGGCGGCCCGTACAGATGCCACGCCGCCGGAGCCGGGCGCGGTTCTGGTACGTCTGGACGACCGCGATCTGCGCAGCCGCCTGCGGGCAGCGCAGGCCAGCCGTGACGCCATGGCGGCGCAGGTCGAGGTCGACGAGGCGGCTTTGGCGAGTCAGCGTTCCGAGCTGGCGGCCGAGGAGATCCGCCTCGAGCAGCTCGAGCGCGACCGCCGCCGCAAGGCCGATCTCCTGGCCACTCAGGACATCGCCCAGGCCGCCTACGACGAGATCGAGAGCGCCTGCCGCGAGGGCGTCCAGCATCTCGAGGCCGGGCGGCACCGCCTCACCGCCGCCGAAGCCGGCCTGCGCGTCCTGCGGCACCGCATCGAGGCCGCCGACGCCGATATCGAGCAGGCCAAGGAGGCCCTCGGCTACACCACCATCACAGCGCCGATCGACGGCACGGTCATCAGCCTCAATGCCCAGGTCGGCGAAATGGTCGTCACCGGCACCATGAACAACGCCGGCACCGTCATCATGGAGGTCGCTGACCTCGATGCCATGATCGTCGTCGCGGAGGTCGATGAGGCTGACGTCGGCAAGGTCGCCGTCGGCCAGCCGGCGGTGATCCATGTGCAGGCCTATCCCGACGCCACGATCACCGGCACCGTCGAGACCATCGCCCTGATGCACCGCATGTCGAACCGCGGCACGCGCTACTTCCGCACCGAGATCCGCATCGAGCGGCCCGACGTACCCCTTTATTCGGGCCTGACGGCCAACGTCGATATCCGCACGCAGGTCCACAGCGACGTCCTGACCGTGCCCAGCCAGGCGGTCCTCGGTCGCAAGGTCGAGGACCTCCCGGAGAGCCTGCGCGGCGCCGGCGCCGATCTGGCGGGCGACAAGACCTACGCCATGGTCGTCTATCGCGTCGTCGGGGGCCGCACCGTGGTCACTCCGGTGCGCATCGGTGCGGCCGACATGAGCCGCACTGTGATCGCTGGCGGCCTGAATGCCGGCGACCAGGTCGTCGTCGGGCCGTATAAGGTCCTCGATGGCCTGACCCATGATCGCGAGGTGGTCGTTCTCGATCCCGATGCCGCTGCGGATGCCGTCACGGCGTCGCCGTCGTCCGCTGGGGCAAGTTCCGGGTCGAGTGCGCGTGGAGTGCTGCGCCATGTCCGACGCTGAGCGGCGCATCGTCATCCAGATCGAGGCGGTCCGGCGGATCTACCAGGTCGGCGCCGAGTGCATCCGCGCCCTCGACGGCGTCGATCTGGAGGTCCGCGAGAACGAGTATGTCGCGGTCATGGGCCAGTCGGGCTCGGGCAAGAGCACGCTGATGAATGTCCTGGGCTGTCTCGACCGCCCAAGCAGCGGCCGCTACCTCCTCGACGGCCACGACACCGGCCGCCTGGCCGACGGCCGTCTGGCGGGCCTGCGCAACGAGCGCATTGGCTTCGTCTTCCAGTCGTTCGAGCTCCTCGGCCGGCTCAGTGCGCTGAAGAATGTCGAGATGCCGCTGGTCTACTCGCGGCTGCCCTGGCGTCAGCGCCGCCGGCGGGCCCTGCGGGCCCTGGAGCGCGTCGGCCTGGCCGACCGCACCTCGCATCGCCCCAGCCAGCTCTCCGGCGGTCAGAAGCAGCGCGTCGCCATCGCGCGCGCCCTGATCTGCGACCCGAGCCTGCTCCTGGCTGACGAGCCGACCGGCAACCTCGACTCGCGCACCAGCCGCGAGATCATGGCGCTGTTCGA
>JAGVUW010000391.1 GCA_019136035.1 Verrucomicrobiota bacterium
CCGTCCGTGGCCTGCGTCCCCGCGCCGGAGCCGGCAAGGCCCGTCCGTGGCCGTCCGTGTAGGTCCGTGCCCGTCCGTGTCCCGAGCCCGGCGGCCGCGTCACCGCGGCCCCGCCTCCCGCCGCGACATGCCGTTCACAGCGGGTCGTTCGTGCCCTCGCGCAGAACGGCCGCCAGGCGTGTGGCCAGTTCCTCCGGCGGGCCCTCCAGGCGGGTCAGCCGACGCGTTGTCGGCGGCACCGCAATGCGCACGACGCGCGTCGGCGAGCCCTTCAGGCCAGTCTCCTCGGGCGCCATCGCGAGGTCGCTCAGGCCGAGGCGACGGCAGGCGGCGCGCTGCGCGCGCAGACGACCGTACAGGCTCGGCAGACGCGGCTCGTTGGCCTCTTTCAGAACCGTCACCAACGCCGGCAGGGCCAGACGCAGGGTCGCGGTGCCGCCGTCGAGCTGGCGATCGACCTCGATGCCGCCATCCACAGCGCGCAGCGCCGTGACGCCGGTCACCTGGGGTATGCCGAGGTGCGCCGCCAGGCCCGGGCCGACCTGGGCGGTATCCCCGTCGATGGCCTGCTTGCCGCAGAAGACGAGGTCGTAAGGCCCGGTGGCCTGCAAGGCCCGCGCCAGGGTCAGGCTGGTGGCCCAGGTGTCGGCGCCGGCGAAGGCGCGGTCGGTGACCAGCAGGCCGCTGTCGGCCCCCATGGCGATGGCCTTGCGCAGGACCTCCTCGGCCTGGGGCGGCCCCATGGTCACGGCCACGACCTCGCCGCCGAGGGCCTGACGCAGGCGCAGGGCCGCCTCGAGGGGGAACTCGTCGAGGGGGTTGAGTACCGCAGCGACGCCGGAGCGGATGAGGGTATGGGTCTCCGGGTCGAGACGCATCTCGCTGGTGTTGGGGACCTGCTTGAGGCAGACCGCGATTCTCATGACGGCCGGGCTCCCTGGAAGAGGATCCCGGCGCCGAGACGGCCGTCGGGATCGAGGACGGCCTTGACCGCGCGCATCTGCGCCACGCCATCGGCGCCGTAGAGGACCTCGAGGAAGTCGGTCTTGAGGCGGCCGATGCCATGCTCGGCAGCCGGACTGCCCCCCATGGCCACGACGGCCTGGGCGAACTCGCGGTAGAGACGCCGGCCGCGGGCGTAGTCGTCCGGGGTCTGCGGCAGGATGTTGACGTGGAGGTGGTTATCGCCGACGTGGCCGAAGATGACGTAGGGCAGCCGCGCCTCGTCCAGGCGCGACCGGTACAGGGCCAGGACGGCCTCGAGGGCCTCGTCGGGGACCGCCATGTCCGTGCCCAGCTTGGTCACGCCGGGATGCTGACGGCGGACCTCGGCAATCATGGCATTGACGGTCTCCGGGAGGGCATGGCGGAAGACGCGGAGGCGTTCGCGTTCGTCCTCGGCCACGGCCGACCAGCACGCCTCCGGGTCGCCGCCGTGGGCCGCGACCGCGGCGCAGAGCGCCTCCAGGACGCCCTCCAGGCGCGCCGCGGTGGTGCCGACGTCGAGGTAGATAGCGCTGCCGGCGCCGGCCGGCAGGCACTCGGGGACGCCCGAGACCGCGCCCAGGGCGGCGCGCCGGCGGCGCAGCAGGGCCATGGCATTCGGATCGACGTACTCCACCGCCTCGAGGCCGAGCTCGTGACGCCGGCCGCGCACCGCCTGGGTGAAGCGCAGCGCCGCGGCCTCGTCCGGCCAGAAGGTCATCACCGCACAGCGTGCCTCGGGCGCGGGCAGGGCACGGATCTCGGCCTCGACGATGATGCCGAGGGTGCCCTCGGAACCGATGAACAGGTCGATGAGGTCCATCTCCGGCGCGGCGTAGTAGCCGGCCGCGTTCTTGGTGCGCGGCCAGGCGTAGTGCGGGACGGTGCCCCAGCGCACCGTGCCGTCGGGCTGGCGCACGCCGAAGCGGCCCTCGGGCGTGGCCCGGTGTGCGCCGCGCTCGAGGTCGAGGACGCGGCCGTCGCCGAGGACGACGGTGAGGGCCTGAACGTACGGCCGCGTCGGGCCGTAGAGGAAGGTATGCGCGCCGGAGGCATTGCAGGCGATGGTGCCGCCGATGGCGGCGCCGGTCTCGGTCGGGTCCGGCGGGTAGAAGTATGACCCCTTTCGCAGCGCCTCCAGGGCCTCACGGCTGGCGGCCGACCAGGTGGCGCTGTCCTGAAACGACCGGCGCCGGAGGCTCTTCTGGACCTCGGAGAGGGCCACGCCGGCCTGGCAGCGCAGGACCAAACCGCCGGCGGCGTCGAGACGCAGGCCGGTGATGCGGCTGAGGCGCTCGAGACTCAGCAGCAGGCCGCCCTCGGGGACGGCACCCGCCGCAATCCCGGTGCGGGCATTCGAGACGGTGATGTCCCAGCCGCGCGCCAGCGCCAGACGCACGGCGCCGCTGACCTCGCTCAGCGTCGCCGGGAAGGCCAGCGCCGCGGCACGGCCGCTGCGGCGCGACTCGTCGGTGAGGTAGCCGGCGTAGTCGGCCAGAGCGCCGCCTTCGATCAGCCGCGGCAGCGCGGCGTCGGGGACCTCGCGGGGCGTCAGGATGTGCGCAGTTGAGCTCATGGGCCTCGACCGTCCGGCCGGCATAGCCGGCCTGTGCTGCCGCGCAATATAGTCCACGG
>JAGVUW010000833.1 GCA_019136035.1 Verrucomicrobiota bacterium
CCGCCCGCCGGGTGACGTTCTAGCCCGACCTATTCAGGCTCATCCGGTAAGTGCGTACTTCCCGGTGTGGGGCATGGTGGGTTTGAGAGCGGGTAAGGCCATCAAAGGGTACTACCTCCCCATGCCCCAAGGGGGGCTTAGTCCTAGAGCCCAGGGTTGCGGTACCTCCGCGACCCTGGGCTGGAGGGCGTAATCCCTTTGGGATAGGGGAGCCGCCCTGCCAACACCCTCGTCGGGACCTGCCCGCGGGGGAGTCTCAGAACAGGCCCGATGGACGCTCCCCCGCCCTTCCTCTCACTCGCCGGACATGAGGCGCAGGAGCTCCTCGGCCGATACGGCCGACGGCACCGCACTGCCGCTCAGGAGGCTGTCGGCCAGGTCGCGCTTGCGCTGGTGCAGTTCGACGATGCGGTCCTCGATGGTGTCGGCCGCCACCAGGCGGTAGATGGTCACCGGCTGCACCTGGCCGATGCGGTGCGCCCGGTCACTGGCCTGGTCCTCGACCGCCGGGTTCCACCATGGGTCGAGGTGGATGACGTAGTCGGCCGCCGTCAGATTCAGCCCGGTGCCGCCGGCCTTGAGGCTGATCAGGAAGACGTCGCCCTCGCCACGCTGAAAGGCCGCCACCCGCTCGGCACGCTCGCGCGGCGGCGTCGAGCCGTCGAGGTACTGATAGCGCACCGCCTTGCGGTCGAGATGCTCACGAATCAGGCCGAGGTGCGTCACGAACTGGCTGAAGACGAGGGCCTTGTGACGATTGACGAGGAGCTCCTCGACAATCCCGTCGAAGGCCTCCAGCTTGGCGCTGTCAATATCGCAGTGCGGCACGATCAGACGCGGATTGCAGCAGGCCTGGCGCAGGCGCGTGATCTCCGCCAGGATCTGCATGCGACGCGCCCCGGGACCCCCTGTCTGATCCCCGATGCGCCGCAGCGACTCGCGCCGCAATGCCTCGTAGAAGGCGCGCTCACGTTCACTGAGCTGGACATGCTGGAGGACCTCCGTACGCGCCGGGAGCTCCGCCAGGACCTCGCGCTTGGTCCGCCGCAGGATGAACGGCGCAATCAGCCGCCGCAGGCGCTCGCGCACGTCGTCGTCGTGGTCGCGCTCGACCGGCAGCGCAAAGCGCTCGCTGAAGTGCTCCCAGCTCCCCAGCAGGCCCGGGTTGATGAAGCGGAAGAGGCTCCACAGCTCGCCCAGGTTGTTCTCGATCGGCGTACCGGTGGTCAGCACCCGGAAGCGCCCGCGCAGCCGGAAGGCGACCTGCGACCGCTTGGCACGCGGGTTCTTGATCGCCTGGGCCTCGTCCAGGACGATCGTCTCCCAGGTCACCGCCGAGAGCGCCTCGCGGCCCGTCTGCATGAGCCCGTAGCTGCAGATCACCAGGTCACCGGGGCCGGCCTGGCGGAGCATCTCGGCGCGGTCGCCATCGCCGTAGAGGCACACCCGCAGCCCCGGCGTGAAACGCTGCGCCTCGTCGCGCCAGTTCAGACAGACCGACGTCGGCGCCACCACCAGCGACGGCCCGCCGGCCGAACGCGCCAGGATCGCCGAGAGGGCCTGGACCGTCTTGCCGAGGCCCATGTCGTCGGCCAGACAGGCACCCGCACCCCAGGTCGCCAGACGGCACAGCCAGCGGTAGCCCTCGACCTGGTAGTCGCGCAAGTCCGCCTGCAGACCCGCCGGCAGGGGCACCTCGAGACGCTGCGAAGCCTCGAGACGCGACAGGTTCTCGCGCCACTCGCCGTCGGCCTCCAGACCGCCGATACCCTCGGTCAGGCCCTCGAGAGCCGCTGCCGCCAGGGGGTGAAAACGCAGGCCCTCTCGACGGGGCTCGCCCAGCAGGGCAAGGTCCTCGAGACGCCGACGGAAGTCGTCGGCCAACGCCAGGTACTGGCCGTCGCCCAACGGCACGAAACGACCGCCGTTGCCCGCCGTCAGCCGAATCAGCTCGGCCAGACTCACGGTCAGGTCCTCGTTCACCTGGACATCGCCCGACACCGCAAACCAGTCGCGCTGACGACGCACGCTCAGGTGCAGGTCCTCGCTGCTGAGCCGGCGGCTCACCGAGAGGCTGCGGCCCTCGGGCCACTCCACCGAGACGCCCGCCGGCAGGGCCTGCACCTGCAGGAGCAGCTCGAGGCAGTCCTCGGGGTCCTCCAGACTCGCGCTCCAGCAGCCGCTCGCCAGCGCCCCCAGGGCCGGGCAGGCCACGGCGACCGCCTGCGACCGCCGCACTTCATCGGCGAGATCACGCTGCGTCTCCAGACGCCGACCCCCCACCAGCGCCGCCACCGTCGTGCCGCCCTGGCCCGGCACATAGGCCGGACCCTCCGCGCCAAAGGGCTGTACCAGCAGTTCCGCCGTCAGCCCGGCACCGCTGGGCAGGAGATGCAGGTGCAGCGTCGTGTCCACCGGCACCGGCGTCGCCGTCGTGTCGAGTGAGCCGATGTCCGACTGCACCACCAGCCGCGAGGCCAGCGGCCCCAGCGCCTGTCGCAGGCGCTCGCGCGCCCGCGACGGCACCACCAGGCCGCCCTCCAGAAGCGCGCTCAGGCGGCTGTGCACCGCGTCGAGCTGCACCAGACGCAGACGCGTCGGGCTGTCACGC
>JAGVUW010000415.1 GCA_019136035.1 Verrucomicrobiota bacterium
GTGCGGCTACGGCGGCGGGTGCGGCGGCGGGCTTGGCGGCCGGTGCGGCTACGGCGGCGGGTGCGGCCGGTGCGGCGGCTGGCGTGGCCTGATTCTGACTCCAGGCCGTCAGGCCTGTACCGAGGACCAGGCTGGCACCCATCAGGATCCAACGACGGTGTTGCATGGGACGACTCCTTCCGATGTGAACAGACAGTGTCAGCGCCATGCCGGCGCGGCCGGCGGCGCGGGGTTCCGCGGACGACAGTCCGATCATCCACAATCTAGTGCCGGCGGGTGCAACCGCAAAAGGAAACGGCGCCTGCCGGTGAGGGCAGGCGCCGTTTCAGAGACTGCACGCCGGGGGTGGCGTCATGACCGCGGCCGAGGGTCTCGGCGGGCGGTCACGGCGCCGTCGACGGCTCGATCACATCATGTCCATGCCGCCCATGCCGGGATTGCCGCCCTGGGGGAGGTCCTTCTTGGGCTCGGGGATCTCGGTGACCATGCACTCGGTGGTCAGGAGCAGGCCCGCCACGGAGGCGGCGTTCTGCAGGGCCGCGCGCTCGACCTTCTTCGGGTCGATGATGCCGGCCTTGAGCATGTCGACATACTCATCCTTGGCCGCGTCGTAGCCCATGTTGCCGGTCAGTTCCTTGACCTTCATCACGACGATGGAACCCTCGATGCCGGCGTTGAACGCGAGCTGCTTGAGGGGCTCCTCGACGGCGCGGCGGATGATATCCACGCCGGTCGCCTCATCGCCGTCGCACTTCAGCTTGGCGAGGGCCTTGGTGGTGGCGCGCAGGAGGGCCACGCCGCCGCCGGCGACGATGCCTTCCTCGACGGCCGCACGGGTGGCGTGCAGGGCGTCCTCGACGCGGGCCTTCTTCTCCTTCATCTCGCTCTCGGTCGCGGCGCCGACGTTGATGACGGCCACGCCGCCGGCCAGCTTGGCGAGGCGCTCCTGGAGCTTCTCGCGGTCGTAGTCGCTGGTGGTCTCTTCGATCTGGCGCTTGATCTGGGCCACACGGCCGGCGATCGCGGCGGCACTGCCGGCGCCCTCGACGATGGTCGTGTTTTCCTTGTCGACCGTGATGCGCTTGGCGCGGCCGAGCTGGTCGAGGGTGACGTTCTCGAGCTTGATGCCGAGGTCCTCGGTGATGCAGGTGCCGCCGGTCAGGACGGCGATGTCCTCGAGCATGGCCTTGCGGCGGTCGCCGAAGCCCGGGGCCTTGACGGCGCAGACGTTCAGGGTGCCGCGCAGCTTGTTCACCACCAGGGTGGCCAGGGCCTCGCCCTCGACGTCCTCAGCGATGATCATCAGCGGCTTGCCGCCCTTGGCGACCGTCTGGAGCACCGGCAGCATGTCCTGCAGGCTGCTGACCTTCTTCTCGTGAATGAGGATGTAGGCGTCCTCGAGAATCGCCTCCATGGCCTCGGCGTTGGTCACGAAGTAGGGCGAGAGGTAGCCCTTGTCGAACTGCATGCCCTCGACGACGTCGAGGGTGGTCTCGATGGTCTTGGCCTCTTCGACGGTGATGGTGCCGTCCTTGCCGACCTTGTCCATGGCCTCGGCGATGGTGTCGCCGATGCTGCTGTCGGAGTTGGCGCTGATGGTCGCGACCTGGGCGATCTGGGCGCGGTCCTCGACGGCCTCGGCCATCTTCTCCAGCTCGGTCACGATCGCCGCCACGGCCTTGTCAATGCCGCGCTTCAGACACATCGGGTTGGCGCCGGCGGTGACGTTCTTCAGGCCCTCGCGGAAAATCGCCTCGGCCAGAATCGTCGCCGTGGTGGTGCCGTCACCGGCGATGTCGCTGGTCTTGCTGGCGACTTCCTTGACCATCTGCGCGCCCATGTTCTCGAAGGGGTTCGGCAGCTCGATCTCCTTGGCGACCGTGACGCCGTCCTTGGTCACGGTCGGCGAGCCGAACTTCTTGTCGAGAATGACGTTGCGGCCCTTCGGGCCCAGGGTGACCTTGACCGCGGCGCTCAGGGCCGAGACACCGTTGAGCAGCGCCTGCCTGCCCTTGGTGTCGTACATCAACTGCTTCGCTGCCATAGAATGTCTCTCCTACGATAAGGTGGGGGGTGACTGGCTCAGGCAGAGGCCCTCCGCTGGGCGCCTCCGCCACAGGTCTGGACCTCAGCCGAGGATGGCCAGGATGTCGCTGACGTTGAGGATCTTGTACTCCTTGTCGTCGTACTTCACCTCGGTGCCGCCGTACTTGCTGGTCAGGACGATGTCGCCGACCTTGACATCCTCGATCGGGATGAGCTTGCCGTTCTCGTCCTTCTTGCCGGCGCCGACGGCGATGATCTTCGCTTCCTGGGGCTTCTCCTTGGCGCTGTCGGGGATCACGATGCCGCCCTTGACCACCTCTTTCTCCTCGAGGGCCTCGACCAGGACGCGATCACCGAGAGGCTTGATCTTCACTTTCATCCGAGCTCTCCTTTCTTCGGGTTCTGGGACTGCCGCACGAGCGCCGACGCCTCTCACTTCTTCTTGTCGTCGTCGACCATGCGGAAATCCGCGTCTATCACGTCATCGTCACTCGACGATTTCGCCTTGCCTTTGCTGCCGCTGCTGCCCGCGCTGCCCGCGCCGCCCGCCGCACCGCCACCGAGCTCCTCGGCCATGCCGTGCAGGGTGCTCTCGAGCTCCTTCATCACCGACTCCATGCGGTCAGTGTCGCCCGCCTCGATCGCCTTCTTGAGATTCTCGATGCCATCCTGGACCGGCTTGCGCAACGCCTCCGGGACCTTGTCGCCCTGCTCACGGAGCTGCTTCTCGGTCTGGTAGACAAGCGAGTCGGCGCGGTTGCGGACCTCGACCTTGCGCTTGCGCTCCTTGTCCTCTTCGCCGTGCTCCTTGGCGTCGTCGACCATCTTCCGAATGTCGTCCTCAGAGAGGCCGGAGCTGGCGGTGATGGTGATCTTCTGCTCCTTGCCGGTGCCGAGGTCCTTGGCCGAGACATTGAGGATGCCGTTGGCGTCGATGTCGAAGGTGACCTCGATCTGGGGCACGCCGCGCGGCGCCGGCGGGATGCTGTCGAGGTGGAAACGCCCGATGGTCTTGTTGCCCGAGGCCATCTCGCGCTCGCCCTGCAGGACGTGGATCTCCACCGACGGCTGGCTGTCGCTGGCGGTGCTGAAGATCTCGCTCTTGCGGGTCGGGATGGTGGTGTTGCGCTCGATCAGACGGGTGAACACGCCGCCCAGGGTCTCAATGCCCAGCGACAGCGGCGTCACGTCCAGGAGCAGCACGTCGTCGACGTCGCCCTTGAGCACGCCGCCCTGGATGCCGGCGCCCACTGCCACGACCTCGTCCGGGTTCACGCCCTTGTGCGGCGGCCGCCGGAAGAGCTCCTCCGCGACACGCTGCACCCGCGGTACCCGCGTCATGCCGCCGACCAGGATCGCCTCGTTGATCTCGGCCGGCGTCAGACCCGCGTCACGCAGGCAGTTCTGACACGGCGCCATGGTGCGCTGCGTCAGCCCTTCGGTGAGCTGCTCAAACTGCGCCCGCGTCAGCGTCGCCACCAGGTGCTTCGGGCCGCTTGCATCCGCCGTGATGAACGGCAGGTTGATCTCGGAACTCAGACTCGTCGACAACTCGCACTTCGCCTTCTCAGCACCCTCCTTCAGGCGCTGCAGGGCCATCGGGTCCTTGCGCAGGTCGACGCCGTGCTCCTTGCGGAAGTTCTCGGCGAGCCACTCGATGACGGCCTGGTCGTAGTCATCACCGCCGAGGTGGGTGTCACCGTTGGTGGCCTTCACCTCGAAGACGCCGTCGCCGATCTCCAGAACCGAGATGTCGAAGGTGCCGCCGCCGAGGTCGAACACCGCGATCTTCTCGTCCTTCTTCTTGTCCAGGCCGTAGGCCAGCGAGGCCGCCGTCGGCTCGTTGATGATGCGCTTGACCTCCAGGCCGGCAATCCGACCGGCGTCCTTGGTCGCCTGGCGCTGGCTGTCGTTGAAGTACGCCGGAACCGTGATCACGGCCTCGGTGATGGTCTCGCCCAGGTACGCCTCGGCGTCAGCCTTGAGCTTCTGCAGGATCATCGCCGAGATCTCGGGCGGCGAGTAGAGCTTGTCGCCAATGCGGATCGCCGCATCGCCGTTCTTCGCTTCCTCGACCTTGTACGGCACCAGCTCGATCTCGTGCTTGACCTCGCGGTACTTGCGGCCCATAAAACGCTTAATCGAGAAAATGGTCTGCGTCGGATTGGTCACGGCCTGACGCTTGGCCGTGGCCCCCACCAGACGCTCGCCGTTGCGCGTGAACGCCACCACCGACGGCGTCGTGCGACTGCCTTCGGCGTTGGGTATCACCACCGGCTCGCCACCTTCCATGACGGCCATGCAGGAATTGGTCGTGCCCAAATCAATGCCGAGTATCTTTCCCATCGTACGACACTCCTTCGCGACGTGCGCGGCAACGACACCAACGACGATCAGGACGCTGCCACACGGCTCTTGTTGGTCTTGCGATTCACCCCTAAGCAGAGACGCGCGCAACCCCGCCAGACACCGCCGCCGGGCCGGCCGACCCGGCGCCGCCGCCAGGCCGTCCTGGCGCACTCCGCCGCCCAGCTTGTCACACTCCGCGCCATTCTGGCACACCGGCGCCCGCGCCTCGGCTTGCAGGGACGATCCCGGCGTGACGCGAGCGTCCGCCTTGCCCTATCCGGCGCCGCCACGCGCCCGCGGGGCTTGCTGCGGCGGGCGCCACGAGCCGAGTGGCGCTCCCCCGGCGCAGCGCGCCGGTTGGATGTGGCATGCGCATCCCTGCGCCTGTCCTCCGGCGCGCCCGGGCCGGGCGCCGTTCCGCGGCGCCCGCCCTTAAGGCCCCAGGCGAGACGCCCGGGCCACGTTTCCGCTCCTCCCAGAGTGGCACAGGCGTCTCGCCTGTGTCTGCGTCAGGCCGCCGCCGCGGTACTCCCCCCGGAGGCCGCGACGACGCGGCCCTCCGCGCTCGGGACACGGACGAACACCGACGAACACGGACGGACACGGACGGGCGTCACGGGATCAGAGTTCAGAGTTCTGAGTTCGTAGCCGGCAGTCGGCAGTCCAGCAGTCCAGCAGTCCCGTCGTCCTGTCGTCCCGTCGTCCTATGGTCCCCTTCTCCCCCACCGACGCACCGTCCACCGACGTACCGACGCACTCTTCCCTTCCCCGTCTCCCTCCTCCTCCCTCCCATCCGTGTCCATTCGTACTACTATCCGTAAGAACCTTGTTTTTGCGGCAAGTTTTTCATGCCACGGCATCCGTAAGTCGTTTGGTGTCAGCAGCGGATGCCGCGAGGACCGCCGTTGTGAGAGACCGGCCCTTTTCGGTCAGCATGTAGCGGGTGGTCCGGGAGACTTTGCGGATCAGCCCGTGGGCTCTGAGGAGGCGGAGTTTGCGTGTGGCCCGGCCGGCATCGCGGCGCTGCTCGGCGCTGCCTGCGCTGTGCGCGGAGGCCGGGTAGAGGCAGGCGCGCAGGTCGCGGTTGCGGAATCCGTTGATGTGGTTCTCGCCGCGGGCGATGAACGCGATCAGCTTCTGATCCTCGGCGTCGAATGGATTCAGCGCCCGGTACGTTCTGCCTTTGCTCGTGACACGCGAGCAGATCGGGCCGACGG
>JAGVUW010000346.1 GCA_019136035.1 Verrucomicrobiota bacterium
TGTGCGGGCTTCGCCTTCGACACCGAGCTGATCCTGCGGGCCCTGGGGGCCGGCATGCGCGTCCGCGAGGTGCCGGTGGCCTGGCAGGAACGCGGCCGCAGCCGGGTGCGGCCCTGGAGCGCGGTGCGCATGGCCGTCGATATCCTGGCCATCCGCGCCCGGCTGGCCCGGGAAGGACGCGGTTGACGAGCCTGACGCCTACGGCATATTGGCCGTCACGTCACCCCCGTAAGCAAGGCAGGCCGAGCATGACGAGCGCCCAGTTGCAGCGTATCCGCCATGTCGTCATGGACATGGACGGCACCATCTACCGCGGGGCCACGCTCTTCGAGTGGACCCTGCCCTGGCTCGACTTCCTGCGCGCCCACGACATCGGCTTCACCTTCCTGACCAACAACTCCTCGAAGAGCCGCCAGGTCTACCTCGACAAGCTGGCCGGGATGGGCATCGCGGTCGCGCCCGAGCAGATGTACACCTCGACCTGGAACACCATCGACGTCCTGCGCCGTGACTACCCCGGCTGCCGGCGGCTGTACCTCCTCGGCACCCCGAGTCTGCAGGCCGAGATGGCCGCGGCCGGCTTTGTGCATGACGACGTCGCGCCCGAGGTCGTGGTGGTCGGCTTCGACACCGGCCTGACCTACGCGCGGCTGTGCCGGACGGCCTACTGGATCGCCCGGGGGCTGCCCTACATCGCCACGCATCCGGACGTGATCTGCCCGACCGACGAGGCGACCGTCCTGGTCGACTGCGGCGCCGTCTGCGCCTGCCTCGCCGCCGCGACGCTGCGGTCGCCGGACCGCATCCTGGGCAAGCCGAACCCGGAGATGCTCTGGCCGATCGCCGAGCGCCATGGCCTGCAGTCCGACGAGGTCCTCATGGTCGGCGACCGCCTGCAGACCGACATCCTGCTGGCGGTCCGGGCCGGAGTCCTGAGCTGCAAGGTGGCCAATCCGCAGGAGGACGGCGTCTACGGCACCGACCTCGACGTGAACCCGGACCTCGTCGTCGAGCACCTCGGCGAACTCCACGCCTGCCTGGCCGAGGCCCTGGCCGCGCCGACGCCGGCAGCCTCCGGAAGCACCCCGTGAGCGCCACCCTCCAGGAGAGCGCCGCGAGCGGCGGCCCCGCCGGCGGCGCCGGTGCTGTCGTCGATGCGGTGTCGGGCGCCGGCGTGACCGTGGTCATCCCGACCTACAACGAGGTCGCGGGCATCGGCGCCATCCTGGCCGCGGTGCGCGCGGTGCTGCCGGCGGCGCGGCTCCTGGTTGTCGACGACCGCAGCCCGGACGGCACCGGCGAGGCGGTGCGCGCGGCATCCCGGCAGGACCCGCGCCTGGAGCTGCTCTCACGGCCGGCCCGGCAGGGCCTCGGGCCGGCCTACGTCGATGGCTTCCGGCAGGCCCTCCGCCAGGCCCCGTCGGCAGTGGTTCAGATGGACGCCGACTTCTCGCACCGGCCCGAGTACCTACCCGGCCTGCTGGCGGCCCTGGGGGCGGGCGCCGACCTGGCGCTGGGCTCGCGCTATGTGGCGGGTGGCGGCACCGAGGACTGGCCATGGCAGCGCCGTCTCACCAGCCGCCTGGGCTCGCGCTATGCGTCGGCGGTGCTGGGCCTGGGCGTGCAGGACGCCACGGGCGGCTTCCGCTGCTGGCGGTCGCGGCTTCTCGAGGCGGCCGTCGTGCAGCCGCTGAGTCTGCGGCAGTTCGGCTTCCAGATTGAGATGGCCTACCGGGCCCGGCTGCTCGGCGCGCGTGTGGTCGAGGTGCCGATACGCTTCCCCGACCGCCGTCTGGGTCAGTCGAAGATGCGCCTGTCGATCACCCTCGAGGCCCTCCTGGGGGTATGGCGTCTGCGCGTCTTGCCGCGGGCTGCGCTGGTGCCGGCGGCGCCGTCCGGATCGGCCCCCGGCGGACGGTGACGGCGCCGAGGCGGTACCCCTCGCGGCTGGAGACGAAGACCGGAAAGGACGTTCATCCGGCAACTGCGTCCTTCCTGGCGTGGAGCTTGGTGGGTTCGAGAACGGGTAAGGCCATTGACGGGGACGGTCTCCCGGTGCCCCAAGGGGGCTGCGGCCCAGAGCCCAGGGTTGCGGTATCTCCGCTACCCTGGGATGGCCCGTGGCCATGGGGGACAACCCCAACGAGGGTTGCGTCGATCACCTCGCCAGTAGCCGATGCAACGGCACCGCGACGCAACCCCCTTGGGGTTGGATGGGCGGGACGGTACCGGGACCCAGGGTAGCGGCCAAGCCGCAACCCTGGGCTGGGGGACGCAATCCCGTTGGGATAGGGGGGCCGCCCGCCCGATGCCCTCGTCGAGACCAGTCCGGGGGGGCAGGGCAGAAGACAGGATATCTCCTCACCGGGAGGCCGCCGGCGACGCCGCGGCTCTCCCGTCCATCGGATTCTGTGCGGCCGGCCGGCAACGGCCGGCAGCGCAGAATCCGTCAGAGGCCCTTCTGGATGAGCCAGCGCTCGGCGTCGATGGCAGCGCGGCAGCCCATGCCGGCGGCGGTGACCGCCTGGCGGTAGACGTGGTCGGCGCAGTCGCCGGCGGCGAAGACGCCCTCGACGCTGGTCTGGCTGCGGCCGGGGTCCGGCAGG
>JAGVUW010000640.1 GCA_019136035.1 Verrucomicrobiota bacterium
CCCGGCCGTTGTAGAGGCGCTCCGGGTCGGCCAGGAGGATGTGCCGGCGGAACAGCGGCGTGGTCACCTGGCCATCGACGATGAACGACGCCTGGCCGTTGGTGTAGGCGATGCTTGCCTGGCCCGTGGCGCGGTGGCGTTCCTGGCGGGCCGGGATGTCCAGCCTGGCGATCTCGCCGCGGTCGGTACCCGCGAGGTCGAGTTCCGCGCCTGTCTGGCGGTCGTAGGCCTTGAGCCGCAGCGGCACACTCCCCGACGGCGTGTGGGGCGGTATCGGCAGGTCGCTCAGGATCGTCAGCGCGCCGTTGGGCGAACGCCGGATGGCGTCCGCGTCGACGGTGTCACGGACCACGATGTAGCTGCCGTGGAGGGTCGGGTCAGCGCCCTCCTCGCCGAGCTCGAGCACGAAGACATAGTCGCGCCGGAGGGGCGCCTCGGGGGCCGTCAGCGCCACCTCAATGCGTGCCGTGGTGCCGGGCAGTGGCCGCGGCGGCACCACGGCGACGCGGTCGACACTCGCGCGCTCGCGCACGCCGGTGTCGTGGTAGGCAATCTTACCCCAGGGGCCCTCGGGTGGCCGGGCGTAGAGAAAGACGTCCTGCCAGCCGGTGTCGTCGAAGGCCACGTCCTGCCAGCCGTCCGCCCTGCGATCATGGCTGCGCCAGCCCGGGCCGGTGCCAATCCGGCGGGTGGCGCCCGCGTAGCTGATGCTCAGTTCCGTCAGGAATTCGCCCCAGCCCCACTGGCCGGGATTGCGGCCGAGGTCCGCCTCGGCGGCAATGACATTGCGGCCTTCGCGCAGGAGATGGCCCACGGACGCCGGCGTGATCACCGTGGAACCGGTGGCGGCCTCCTGGCCGTTGATCCAGATGCGGTAGTAGTCGTTGGAGCGCGACTGGAGGTGCGCCGACACGAACCCCATGTCCTCCAGCTCAAAGGTCCTCCGGAAGTAGCGCGGCTGGTTGCCCTTGTGGACCTTGTCGGGCTCTGGGTACCAGACATACCAGGCATCCCAGTAGGGCCGGCTCTTGCCGATCAGCGGCTGGTCGGGGCCATACACCCCGACCGCGGAGAGGGCCACCTTCTCCCCCGCCTCGATCACAAGCCGCAGGCGGTCGGTCTTGACCTTCGGGAAGGACGACAGGCCCGCCGCGACCTCGCCCGGCGAGAACGCCTTCACCGCCCGCCACAGGCCCGCCGCGCGGTCCCAGGCGTGGACCGAGGCCGCCCTGACGCCGGTGCCGGTGAAGGACGCCGCGTCGGCATGCACCGGGTACTCCCAGCGCAGCTCGAGGGTCTGGGGATACTCGTCCTCCATGGGCTGCCAGAGGGTGTCGTCACGGCCGTCGATGAGGTTATCCTCGTAGAGCGTGCTGTCATTGGCAAAGGACGACGTGATGATGAAGGCGCCGTTCTCGCTGCGCGCCAGATTCTCGCGTGAGTCCACCGCCGTCCCTTTCGTCTGTGCTGCCGCCACGCCCGCTGCTGCTGCCGTCATCGTGGTCGCCGGCGGCACGGGCACTGCGGCTGTGGTCGCGACCTCGCGGTACGCCTCGCGGATTTCGTCGGTGGAGAGCACCCGCGACACCAGGCGCATCTCGTCGACTGCCGTCGCCTCGGTGCCCAGGACATGGCCGGGGTGGCTGCCCCAGCCCGGGTAGCCAATCCCCAGGACGATGTCCTGCCAGCCGCTGTCCGGCAACGCGATGGGCGGCATGCTCCCCGCCTCCGTCCCATCCACATACAGGCGGATGCGCTCGGCATCCCAGGTGAAGGCCAGATGATGCCACTGCCCCGGCTGCCAGAGCGCGATGTCGACGGCAATGCTGTTGGTGCGCTGGAGCAGGTCGTTCTGAAACAGCAGCCGCAGGGTCGGCTCGTTGTAGACCTTGTAGAGGATGACGCGGACGGTCTGCCGCAGCGGCGCGTCGCCGCGGTGGGTGAAGGTGACGAAGAAGTTGAAGTGCTGGACCGCCGGCGTCCAGTCCAGCGGGCAGACCCAGAGGGCGCAGGTGCCGCAGGCCGCCGGCAGGACGCCGTCGGCCGGGTAGAGGATGCGGTTGGGCCCGCCGACCACTGCGGCCTTGCCGCGCACGCCGTCGAGGGTGCGAATGGAGCCCTCCACCCGCGGCACGACCTCACCCCCGGCTGCAGCCGCCCTCACATGGTCGTCCATCGGGGCATGAAAGACCGCCCCGTCAGCGGCCCTCAGGTCCGAAGCCGCCGGACAGAGGAACAGCACTAAGGCAAGAAAGCCCGGCTTCATCGTCTCCAATGCCTCCGCAGAAACCATCAGCGACAGATCATCCGAACCCCGCAGACCCCTGCCGTACAGGGCCTCCAGCCCGGTCGCGGCATGGACGTCGGCATGGCATAGGATCGCAGTCGGCCGCGGGTCCATCGCCAGCATATCGTCGACGGCCGTGCCCACCCCACCCGCAGCGGGGTCGCAGTGCCCGATGCATTTCGGCCAGTTCGCGCTCCGGCGGCAGCGTCACCCCGGGAGGACTTCCCGCGCAGAGCCGCTCGGTACCGCGGATCACCTGCCAGTACATGGGCAGGCCCGAGTCTGGGTCAAGCCTCAGATAGGCCAGCACGTCCATACC
>JAGVUW010000706.1 GCA_019136035.1 Verrucomicrobiota bacterium
GTCACTGCCGGCCTCCCAGGAAGATCATCTTCGAGAAGGTCAGGGCGGCCTCGTTTTCGAGCTTCTCCTGATCGGCGGCGCTGAGGAGCTTCCAGCGCGCCAGCGCCTTGGTGTCCAGGAGGGTCAGGCGCACGTCGACCGCGTAGGGCAGGGCGGTCTCGACGTTGGCGCCGAGCCAGCTCGACTGCGGTGCAATCGCGGTGGTGTAGCTGGTGAAGGTCAGGTCGAGCACGCCGTCGATGACCTCCTGGAACTTGGTCCCGTGGTTGAAATAACCGTCGCTGCCGCTGCGGTCGCGGTAGAGGTCCCAGGTGCAGCCGGGCACAGCGCAGGACCACAGGCAGGCGCGTTCCAGCGTGTGGTCGGTGGTGTCGAGACGGTAGCCGACCTCGGCGAGGGTGCTGAGGGCGGAGTCGTCGTCGGGGCCCTCGGCGCCGACGATGCCGGCGCCGACGAAGCGCAGGTTCTCGGCGTCGAGCTGCTGGAAGCGTATGTGGAAGCCGCCCGGGGCGTGATCCGAGCAGGCGACGGCGCTCTGCAGGTCACGCGTGAGGAGGTCCATGACGACGCGGGCCTTCTCATAGAGCTCCTGGCTGGCATTGGCGGCGGACCAGGCCTGCTGCGCTCCGGAGATGAAGCGGAAGAGCAGGAACATCATCACCACCAGGACCGCCAGGGCCGCCAGGAGTTCGACCAGGGTGAAGGCCCGGCAGCGCCGGTGCCGGCCGAAGGGCTGTGTTGCTGGGCTGGTGTTCATCGTGGTTCAACGCCTCGACGGGCTGCCTCAGGGTCGGAAGATCTCGACGCGGTAGACCGCCTTCTGACGGCGGTTGTAGGGTATCTCGGCCGGCCAACTCGCCTCGAGGTTGATCGCCAGGGCCGACTCGGTCGCCAGGGAGATGTCAGCCCCGCCGCTGTCCGGACGCGGGTCGGGGATGGTCACCGGGTCGTTCCACATGCGGTAGACGCCGGAGAAGTCGACCACCGGCGGCGTACCGTTGCGCTGGAAAATGACCTTGAGCATACCCGAGGTGCTATGGCGCTCGTAGCGCAGGTTCGGGGTGATGTCGGTGGTGGCCCCCCAGGAGGCGGTCTCCGTGTCGCCGTCGGCCGGGACGCTGGGCTTGTCGTCCGGGAGCCAGGTCGTGTCGCCGGCGTAGGCGGTCCAGTCCCGCTGGGCCTGAGCGGCGAACCAGTGCAGGAACTGATCCGCGGAGTCACCGGCGAAGCTCTCGGCGACCGAGTCGCGCGTGGCCGTGTAGCCGTAAGGGAAGAGGGCCAGGACGCTGATCGCGCCGATGGCGATGACGCCCAAGGCGAGGAGCACCTCGATCATGTTGAAGGGATGTCTGGTCATGGCAGAAGCCCGCTCCGAGGTTGTCAGACTCCTGGTCGGACGAACGAGACACGCCCGGTGTATTGGTTGGCGCGCACGTCGATCCAGTTGTCGCGGTTCTTGGCCTGGACGGTGGGGGTGGCGCCATTCGGGATGACCGCGCCCTCGACGATGCTCACGGTGAACTGCAGGCCGACCCGCCCGGTGGGCCTGAAGATCACGGCCCGCGACTCGTTGGCCGGCGTGCCGTCGATATTGCTCACGATCTTGGTGGTGTCGTCACGGGGCTGCTGCGGCGCTGAGCCGGTCCATTGGATGCCGTTGTCGTCGTCGACCTCGGCGATGACGGCGCCGACCGGGACGTAGGTCCACGCCGTATTCTCGACCCAGGCGGTCCACTCGTCGTTGTCATCGACATAGCAGGCCCGGAAGCCGAGGAAGCGGGCTTCGTTGGGCACGCCCACGGCCTCGGTGGCTGGGAAGAGGATGGCGACGCGGCGCCGCCGCACGATGGCTTCCTGGCGGGCCAGACGGAGTTGGGCGCCGATCATGCGCGAGGCGGCTTCGACGCTCGAGCCGGAGGTGATCTTGACGACGACCGGAACAGTGATCGCGAGCATGATGCCGGCGATCAGCATGACCGTCAGCAGCTCGATGAGGGTGAAGGGGCGACCGGCAGGCGCCGCTGATTGGCTGTGCCGCAGTCTCATTCGCGCTGCACCTCTGCTACGGTGGTCCTCGCAGTGCGGCCCCCGGGTCGTGCCCGGCCACATCGGCCCCGGCGCGACGGAGGTCCCTGCCTGCCCTTGCAGGCCGTCGGCTACAGTATAGCGAGAAGCCCCCCGCGATACAAGCCGCAAACGCGCCTGGACGGCGGCGTTGGCCCCCGCCGCACGCCGGCCGTGCAGGCGATGCAGGCCCTGCGCCTTGGAGGGGCGCCGGAAGAGCCATCGAGGAGGACGGGCCGCGGCCCTCCGGTCCTCGTCGTCCCTCTCGTCCTCGTCGTCCCTCTCGTCCTCGCCCTCCCTCTCGTCCTCGTCGTCCCTCTCGTCCTCGTCGTCCCTCTCGTCCTCCCCCTCCGCGGTTCCACGAACGACAAAGATCACGACTAGGATCACGACAAGGAGGGGGAAGCCTGCCTTCCGGTCGTTGCCGTGATCCTAGTCGTGAGCCTGGTCTTCCGGTCCGGTTTTGCCGGGAACGACAAGGATGATGACATGGATCATGACTAGGATGAGGAAGGGGCCGCCCCCTCCGGT
>JAGVUW010000312.1 GCA_019136035.1 Verrucomicrobiota bacterium
AGTATGAGGACACCGGCGTGATCATGGAGGTTAAGCCGCACGTCACCGCCGGCAACGAGGTCCGCCTCGAGGTCCGTCAGGAGGTCTCCGACGCGGCCGAGAGCGAGGACCCGACCATCCCGCCGCGTATCTCCAACAAGGTGATCGAGTCGGTGCTGACCATTGCCGACGGCTCGACCGTGATGATGGGTGGTCTGATCAAGACCAAGCGCACCTCGACCTCATCGGGCTGGCTCTTCCTCAAGGACATCCCGTACCTCGGGGGGCTGTTCCGCACCAACCGCTCCTCGGATGACCGCACCGAGCTGCTGGTGTTGCTGACCGTCCACGTCATCGAGACCGACTCGCAGGTCGAGCACCTGGTGCGGCGCTACCGTGCGGCCTTGGAGAGCATCCAGGATGAGGAGCGTCGCACGCCATGAGCGCCTCTCCTGCAGACCACCCGGTTCCGGCCCCGTCTCCGGGCGTCCCGGCCGCGGCGGCGCCTTTTGGCTCCCTGGCGGGGGCGCGGGCGCTATCCTGCGCCCCGGAGGCCCTCATGCCGGCGGTGCAGGCGGCCCTGGCGGCGCGCCTGGGCGTGGCCGAGGGCGCCCCGGCACCGGGCGGCACGCCGGAGAAGGACTGGGAGCTGGTCGGACAGGGCCGCCTCGACGAGGCGGATCTGGTGCGCCTCTACGCCCAGTGCAGCGGCCTGCCCCTGGCGGACGAGGAAGAACTGCACGGGATGGAGCCCTTTCCCGAGGTCACGCTCGACTTCCTCTCGCACCACCTCTGCCTGCCGTTGATCTGGGATACGCAGCAGTGCCTCCTGGCGGTGGCCGAGCCCTACGGCATCGGGCGCCTGGGCCAGATTTGGATGGCGATGTTCCAGTTGCGGCCGTCCTTCGTGCTCCTGCGCCGGGCTGTCATCGAACGGCATCTCACCAGCCTCTACGAGTCCGGCGCGGCCAGCAAGGCGGACGCCGGCTGGGATGGCGATACCAGCGAGCAGGCCCTCCGCGACCTGGCCCGCGAGGCCCCCATCGTCCGCCTCGTCAGCGATATGTTCAGCCGCGCCCAGGAGATGGGCGCCAGCGATATCCACATCGAGCCCGCGGAAGACTCCCTGGCCATACGCTTTCGCGTCGATGGCATGTTGCAGACCGTCCTCACACCGCCCGTCAGCCAGTACCCCGCCATCGCCTCGCGCGTCAAACTCCTGGCCGGCCTCAATATCGCCGAGCATCGCCTGCCGCAGGATGGCCGCATGGACCTTGGCGGGCCCAATCCCCTCGATGTCCGTGTCAGTTGCGTGCCCAGCATGCACGGCGAGTCGATCGTCCTGCGACTCCTGCAGAAGGACGTGACCACCTTCGATCTGGAGCGTGTCGGCCTGGGCGACAGCATGAAGCAGGACCTGCAGCGCTTCTACACCATGCCGCACGGCATGATCCTGGTGGTCGGCCCGACCGGCAGCGGCAAGACCACGACGCTGTACTGCGTCATGCGCGAGCTGAACAGCGAGGAGCGTAAGATCATCACCATCGAGGACCCGGTGGAGTACCAGCTCCCGGGCCTGACCCAGATCCACGTGCGCTCGCAGATCGGCCTGACCTTCGCCAGCGGCCTGCGCTCGATCGTCCGGCAGGACCCCGATGTCATCCTCGTCGGCGAGATCCGCGACCGCGAGACCGCCGAGATTGCCATCCACGCCGCCCTCACCGGGCATCTGGTGCTGAGCACCCTGCACACCAACGACGCTGCCGGCGCCATCAGCCGCCTCCTGGAGATGGAGGTCGAGAGCTTCCTGATCTCCTCGGCACTCCTGGCGGTGCTGTCGCAGCGCCTGGTGCGGCGCATCTGCCCGGAGTGCGGCGGCAGCGGCCGCCAGGGCGCCAAGCCCGACGACCCGGCCGGCGGCCGGCGCTGCCGGAACTGCCTCGGCAGCGGCTACCGCGGCCGTATCGGCATCTTCGAGATGCTCCAGGTCAACGACGAGCTGCGGCGCGCCATCAACGAGCGCCGCGACAGCACCGAACTCGCCGCCATCGGCCGACGCCACGGCATGCGGTCCCTGCGCGAAGACGGCGATGAGAAGGTCCGCCTCGGCATCACCAGCGCCGCCGAAGTCGCCCGCGTCTGTCAGGCCGACCTGACGGTCTGACGGATCGGATAGTCCCCACCCCGGCGAGCCGGTCTGGCGGAGTGTCCATGTGGAGGGCGAGTGTCCGCAGACGCGAACGCGTCCACGAGCCGCCCACGGCGCTCTGGGGGGGCGAGTGTCCACAGACGCGAACGCGTCCACGAGCCGCAGTAGTCTGGGCGTCAACGCCGACGCGGCCTTTCATACGAGGCCCCAACGCCGCCCCCCCCCTGCGACCTCGCCGGAGCACGGCGGCCATGCGAACGCCCGGCGCCGCCCGACGGCGCTCCCGGAAAAAACGCCGGCCTCGCCGGCGAGACTTGATCTGCCCGGCGGCGCCATGTATACTGGGGTTATCAGAGGTAGGAGTTGACCCTCTGAACGATATGACATCGGGGCTGCAAAGCCTTAAAACATGTGTGTTGCAGAGCGCAACCTCTCCTACCTCTCCTAAACCGCTCTGTAAGCCCGCC
>JAGVUW010000063.1 GCA_019136035.1 Verrucomicrobiota bacterium
ATGTGCGAGCGCACGGCCGGGTTCTCCGGGTTGCTGTTCTTCACCAGCAGCACCTTCCCGGAGTCCAGACGGCGCAGGAAGAACCGCGCCGATGCGGCCGGCAGCGCGAAGGGCGTCGGCACACTCCAGGTCCGCCCGCCGTCGCTCGAGACACTCTCGGCGATACCGTAGCGGGTGCGCTGCAGGAGGTACCACGTGCCATCACGGCGCTCGATCAGCATCGGCTCGTCGAAGGTCCGCCCTTCGGTCACCCGGCAGCCGCCGACACGTGTCCAGGTCGCACCGCGGTCGCGGCTGACGAAGAGGTTCGTCATGCGGTCGGCATCGAGTTCGGGAAAGAGGCGGCTGCCCTTGACCCTGTACCCCTCGCTCAGGTCGATCCCGATCTTGTCGCGGTCCCAGAGCTGAATCGACAGCACCCAGGTGCCGTCCGACAGCACCGTCGGCTTGTTCAGCACCGAGCCATGCCAGAGCCGTACCGGCGCCGACCACGCCGGCTCGGCCGCGTCAGGGTTGTCGCAGACCGTCGCCCAGGTGCCGCCGCGGCCATCGAAGTACCCCAGGCTCTGCGAGAAGAACAGCCACAGCCGACCGGACGGGTCCGTCCACAGGCAGGCGACGATGGTGCTGAGGTGGGTCCGGTCGACATAGCCCGCGTCGTGCACGAACAGCGGCTCGGAGAAGCTCTGCCCGCCGTCGTCGCTGCGCGCCAGCAGGAGTACCGCCTGGTCGTTGTCGCCGCCGCCGTACCACGCCAGCCACAGCCGGCCGCCCGGGGTGCGGTCCATGCTGCTGCTGAGGACGTAGTCATCGACGTCGGGGTAGTAGCGATACGACGGCCTGGCCCGCAGCGGCACCGGCCGCAGGGCCACTTCCGCTGCCGCCCGCGCGTACTCCTCATAGCGGTAGAAATCGAAGCGCTTCTCGAAGTTGCCGAGGTGGCCGATCTCCGCGGTGTTCGACAGACGGAAGTCTCGCTGCTGCACGTCCACGCCCCTTTCCACACAACGCCCGCCACCACCCGCCGAGGCCCATCCCGTCGCGCCGGCGCCGCATCGCGCCGGCCGGCCGGCGGGCCCCCACGCGCCACGCGCCCCCCCCGCTGCCCACGCCGCGACCATAAGCCCGCCTCCGCCGCCCGGCAAGTTCCCAACGCCCGAGGCCCGGAAGGGAGCCGAGCCGACGCTCGGCGCTCCCAGGATGACGCCCGACGCCCGACGCGGGAGCCGGCAAGGCCCGTCCGTGTCCGTCCGTGCGGGTCCGTGTCCGTCCGTGTCCCGAGCCCCGTGCCGCGCGGCCGCGGCACGGGATGCCGCAGGGCTCTTGCACCGCGGCACCGCGGGGGCTATCTGTAGGCCGTCTGCCGCGGAGAACCGGTCTGCGAGGATAGGGCCATCCCTGTGCTGTTCCTCTTCGAGTGTCCGAGCTGCGGAACGCCGATCGAGACCGCCGCCGATGTCAGCGGCCGCCAGTCGCATTGCCCGCGGTGCCGGGGCCTCTATGTGGTGCCCGCGCCGCGCGTCGACTGCGGCACGACCCTGGGCGGCTTCCGTCTCGACCGCCGCCTGGGCAAGGGCGGCATGGGCGAGGTCTTCCTCGGCACCCAGCTCTCGGTGAACCGCCAGGTCGCCGTGAAGGCCCTGCCGCCCGGCTTCGCCGAGAACCGCGGCGCGGTCGAGCGCTTCCTGCACGAGGGCCGCCTGGCGGCCCGTCTGGACCACAGCAGCATCGTCACCGTCCACGAGGCCGGCGAAGACTCCGGACAATACTACCTGGCCATGGCCTACGTCGATGGCGAAGCGCTCGACCAGCGCCTGAAACGCGACGGGCCCCTCCCCGAGCGCGAAGCCCTCGCCATCGTCCGCACCATCGCCGAGGCCCTGAGCTACTCCTGGGACGAGGTCCGCCTCCTGCATCGCGACCTGAAGCCGGCCAACATCATGCTCGACCGCCGCGGGCGGGTCTTCCTCATGGACCTCGGCCTGGCCAAGGTCCTGGGCGAGGACACCGGCATCACTCTATCGGGGACCATCCTGGGCACGCCGCAGTACATGAGCCCGGAGCAGGCGATGGGGTCGTCGCAGCTCAGCGTGGAGACCGACATCTACGCCCTGGGCGCCACGCTCTACCACCTGGTGGTCGGGGCGCCGCCGTACACGGGCGACAGCGCCATGGAGGTGCTCACCCAGCACCTCCACGCGCCCCTGCCGCCGCCGCGCGAGCGCAATCCGCGCGTGAGCGCGGCCTGCAGCGCCCTGATCGCGGTGATGATGGCCAAGCAGCCGGGCCAGCGCTACCCGGGCTGGGGCGCGCTGATCGCCGACGTCGACCGGGTGCTGTCCGGGGCGGCGCCGTCAGCGCCGGCGCCGACGGCCACCGACGCCGGCAGTGACGGCACGGAGCCTACGGCCGAGCTGGCCCCGCAGGGCCTGGCGGCCTTGGCCTGGCTGGGCCATGCCATGGTGGGCCAGAAACCCGCCGCGGCGGCAAGCACCGCCGGCGCCGCGGCGACCACGGCGGCACTCTGGACGCGCCTCCGGCGCCGGCCGTGGGTCACCGCGGCGCTGGCCGGAGCCGCGCTCCTGGTGGCCCT
>JAGVUW010000388.1 GCA_019136035.1 Verrucomicrobiota bacterium
CTCGCGGGAGATGTAGGACCCGGCAATAGACGAACGCTCAGAGAAGGCGCTCATGATGCTGCGGGCCAGATCGCCGTCCGGGCCAAGATCCGAGCGCAATTCCCCGATGAGGTTCTGGATCTCGCGCGGGAGATCCTCGGTGACCACGTACTCGGTGGCCCCGCTCATGTTGATAGCCATAGTGCCGTGGGGCAGCGGGCCGCCAACGTCGTGGGTGCCCGGTAGATTACTGCCGACAGTGGGCCCGGGGAACACACCGGCAGTCCCGCCGAAGAGACCTAGACCGGACAGCGTGTTCTTGACCCGGGTAAGGAAGGCGTTTGCGTAGGACGTGCCCAGCAAACCCCCTTCGGTTGAGGCGTCGGTCGGCAGAGTCTCTGTGACGCTTTGTGCCAGGTAGGCCGACTGAGCCTTGAAGTGGTCGGTCCAAGCCTCGACGTAGGAGTCGGAGCTCTGCTCTCCGACGGGTTGAGAGAGTTCGGCGATATCGGCGGCCAGGCCGTCCATGGTCTGGCCCATCTGCGTTTCCAGGCCCTCCAGCGCGCGGCGGACCACGGCGGGGTCCGCCCCTACGAGGCTGGCCACGAACTCCGGCCCGAGCGCCGCCGCCGCCATGATGACGTCCGCGCCGAACTCCGGGCCGAATTGGGACGCCAGCTGGCGCAGGTTGCCCTCGAAGTTCTCCCAGGAGGCTATCTGAGCGTCCATGAGGACCAGGTAGCGGGAGAGCGACTGCTCGGCTTCCTGCCAGATGTTAGCGGGGGAGGTCATGGAACTGTAGAGACCCGCGAGCGTCTCGGTGTAGCCGGCCAGTTCCTCCTCGGTGAGACCGAGTGCCTCCAGGGCCCGCTGAAACTCCTCGGCCTGCTTGCGAGCGTCGCTCATGGCCATGTTGTTCTTCAGCCAGAGCTGCTCCATCTGCTCGGTCTTCTTGATGACCTTGTCCTGAACACCAGACAGGTCGAAGAGGGAGTTGAACAGGCTGCCGGACGCCTGGCCGTCTAGGTATTCCGTGCCGCCCATAGCACGGTAGAGACCAGGATTCGTCTGGGCCAGATAGCGGCTGTACGCGCGGGCGTCGGTAAGGCTGCCGCCCTGGCCACCCCAACCCATCACCATCTTCGCCGGGCCTTGGAGCTGACTCCAGGCGAAGCCACCGGCCAACTCGGCAGCGCCGGGGATCACGGTCTTGACAAGCTCCGGCAGCATGATCTCCAGAGATCGGTAGACCACGTCCGCGATGGTGCTGCCAACCAGCGTCCAATCGATATCGCGCAGAGACTCTCCGGCCTTCCTCACCAGGGTCTCGAGCGTGTCCAGGATGGTGTCGGTAGCCAGGGCCAGCCGGACCTCAAAGCCGCCGTGCTGCCAGGCTTCGCTAGAGGTCATGCGATCCCAGGCCCCGATGAAGGCGTTCACCGTCTCGGTGAGTTCGTCGACCACCTCACGCACGCCCGGGATGCCCTCTTTGCCCATGCTGATGAGGGCGGTCTCCATGGAGCCCTTGAGCTCCTCCCAAGACCCGGACAAGTTGTCCATCTTGGTAGCGGCGATGTCGGCGGCGGCCCCAGACTCGGAGAGAAGCTCGGTCCACTCCTCGAACTTCTCCGATCCTTCGGCCAGCAGATCGTTGACCACGGTGACGCCGCGCGTACCGAAGATGGTCCCGAGAGCGAAGTTCCGTTCCTCGTCGGTGGCGTCCTTGAGAGCTTCCTCCAGGTTGCGGAGGATGTCGGCCATGGAGCGCATCTTGCCGTTGGCGTCGTAGACCTCGATGCCCCACTGGTTCATGATGTCGGTGGCGGTTGTGGACGGAGCCATGACCTGCATGAACATGGTCTTGAGCATGGTTCCGGCCTCGGCGCCCTTGACACCGTAGTTGGCCAGGATGGCGAGAACCGCGTTGAACTCCTGGATGTCCATGCCCGCCAGCACCGCGGCAGAGGCACCAGCAGAGAAGGCTTGGCCCAGGGCGGTCACTTCGGTGGTGGAACGGTTGGCGGTGAGCGCCAGAACGTCGGCCACCATGGCGGCGTCAGTGGCCTTGAGCTTAAACACGTTCAGCGCGTCGGCCGTGATGGTGGCGGCCTGAGCCACGGACAGTTCACCGGCGGCGGCCAGGGCCAGCATGCCGGGCAGGGCCTCGATGGTCTGCTGCATGGAAAGCCCGGCCTTGACCAACTCGTTTGCGGCCTGGGCAGTCTCGCCTGCCGAGAAGACGGTCTCCTTACCGAGCTGGACCACCGTCTTTTCGAGTTGCTGCATCTCTTTGCCGGTGGCGGCCGCGTTGGCCTTCACCCGGCTCATCTCATACTCGAACTTGGCGGCGGTCTTGACTGAAGCCGTGCCAAGGGCGACAAGAGCAGCCGTGCCCGCCGCGAGCCCAGCGGCAATCCCGGCCCCGGCCATGGCGCCGTACTTCTTCCAGGCGTCGGTCATACGGCGGCCCGCGAGATGCGTCTGAGTGTCGAGGTTACGGAGCCCGCGAATGTACGGGGCTCCGTTGGCGTCGAACTCGATATAGAGCTTGGCTACTTCATCGCCCAAGGTCTAGCGGCCTTTCTGTTGCTTGTAGGCACGGATGGCCTTCTC
>JAGVUW010000326.1 GCA_019136035.1 Verrucomicrobiota bacterium
TGCCTACGATACTGACCGGTCAGTTCTGCCGGGCCGAGACCCAGGAGACCCAGGTGAGTCCAGGCGGCAATCCAGACAAACGTGAGCTGATCATGGAAGCGGCCGAGAGGCTGTTCTCATGGCGGCGTTTCCACGAGATCACCCTCGACGAGGTGGCCCGCGAGGCCGGCGTCGGCAAGGGCACGATCTACCTGTACTTCGCCGACAAGGAGGACCTCTTCTTCCAGTTGGCGACCTCCGGCTACACGCAGCTCTGCGAGATCATCGGTCAGCAGTCGCTGGACGGCCAGCCGTTTCGGGAGAGCCTCCTGGCGATCGCGGCGCAGATCAGCGATTTCTTCGAGCGTCGGCGGCAGCTCCTGCGCATGATGCAGACGGAGGATGGCCGTCTGTCCTGCCATCCCGGGCGTCTGCGCGAGCGCTGGCTGATGCATCGTCAGCAGCTCGTCGGGACGCTGGCGCGGGTTCTCCAGGCCGGCGTGGCGGAGGGCGTGATCCGTGCCGATCTGCCGGCCGAGGCCCTGGCGGCGTTCCTCCTGGGCCTGCTGCGGACGCGGGCGCGCGAGAGCGACGTGCAGGAGCAGCTCAGCCTCGAGCAGTCCATCGGTCTCTTTCTGCAGGGCGCCGCGGCGTCCGGCTCAGAGCAAGGAAGACGTGCGTGAGACGATTTCTGGTCATCGTGGTCGGCCTCGCCATGGCGGCGGGTGTCGGCGTCGTCATCTACCGCAAGGTCGAGGCCAAACGCGCTGCGGCGGGGGCAGCCGGGGGGAACCGCGGCCGTGCTCCGGTGGCGGTCGAGGTCGCGACGGTGCGTCAGGCGCCCATCCGTGACGTCCGCCTGCTCAGCGGCACCCTGCGCGCGAACACGCAGTTCAGCGTCGCCTCCAAAGTGGCCGGGCGTCTCGAGGCCTTGGCGGTCCACGTCGGCGACAGCATTCGTCGCGGCCAGGAGATCGGGCATCTGGAGAGCGAGGAGTACGTCCAGCGCGTCGAGCAGGCCCGTGCCGAGCTGCAGGTGGCGCAGGCGAGCGTCGAGCAGTACCGCCGCGCCCTGGAGCAGGCCCGGCGCGAGTTCGACCGCGCCAAGGCCCTGCGCGAGAAGAAGATCGCCTCGCAGGCCGAACTCGACGCCGCCGAGTCGCACCTGCAGATCACCGAGGCCAACGAGAAGGTCGCCCTGGCCCAGGTCGCCCAGCGCCAGGCCGCCCTGCGTGCCGCCGAGGTCCAGCTCTCCTACACCCGCGTGGTGGCCTTCTGGGAGGACACCTCCGCCGAGGCCGTGCGGGTGGTCGGCGAGCGCTTCGTCGACGAGGGCGCGATGCTCAAAGCGAACGACCCGATCGTCTCGGTCGTGCAGCTCGACCCGATCGTCTCGGTCGTGCAGGTCACCGAGCGCGAGTACCCCATGGTCCGTGTCGGCCAGACCACCGAGCTGACCTGCGACGCCTTCCCGGGACGGGTCTTCACCGGCAACATCCTGCGCGTGGCGCCACTTCTGCGCGAGACCTCGCGCGAGGCCCAGGTCGAGATCGAGGTGGCCAATGGCGACCACGCCCTCAAGCCCGGGATGTTCGTGCGCGTCACCCTCGAGCTGGCCCGGCGCGACAACGCCACGCTCGTGCCGGTCAGCGCCATCGTCCGCCGCGGCGAGGACCAGGGCGTCTTCCTCGTCGACAGCGCCGCCAAGACCGTGCGTTTCGTCCCGGTGCAGCCGGGCATCCAGGCCGGCGATCAGGCCGAGATCGTCTCGCCGGAACTCAGCGGCCTGGTGGTGACCATGGGGCAGCACCTCCTCGACGACGGCCGCGCCGTGCTCCTGCCGGCCGCGACACCCGGCGACGCCGCCGGCAGCGCCGTGCAGTCCACGCCGCCGGCAGCGGCCATCCAGAAGGCGGGCGGCGCATGAGTCTCGCCAGTGCAGCCATTCACAGGCCCATCTTCACCACGGTCGTCACCCTGGCCGTGATCCTGCTCGGCGCCATCTCTCTCCTGCGCCTGCCCGTCGACCTCATGCCGGACCTGAACTACCCGGCACTGACCGTGCGCACCGCCTACGAAGACGCCGGCCCCGAGGTCGTCGAGGAACTCATCTCCAGGCCCATCGAACAGGCGGTCTCCTCGGCCCCCGGCGTCAAGGAGGTCACCTCGACCTCCTCCGAGGGCAACAGCTCGGTCCGCGTCACCTTCGTCTGGGGTACCGACCTGGATACCGGCGCCAATGACGTGCGCGACCGCCTCGACCGCGTCGCCCGCAACATGCCCGACGAGGCCGACCGCCCGACCCTCTACAAGTTCGACACCGCCAGCTTCCCGGTGATGATGCTGGGGGCCTCCAGCCAGCTCGACCCGGTCGCCCTCACCCGCCTCATCGAGAACCAGGTGCGCTACCGCATCGAACGCGTCCCCGGCGTCGCCGCCCTGAACCTCTGGGGCGGCCGCGAACGCGAGATCCAGGTCAATCTCGACCGCGACCGCGTCCGCGCCCTCGGGCTGAACCTCGCCGAGATCGTCAGCCGCATCAAGGCCGGCAATGTCAACCTGCCGGCCGGACGCATCGACCGCGACCGCATGGAGGTCCAGATCCGCAC
>JAGVUW010000254.1 GCA_019136035.1 Verrucomicrobiota bacterium
TGCCGCAGGCGCCGAGGGTGTCGGGGCGCTGCTGGTCGGTGGTGATCAGCAGGATGTTCGGTCGGTCGGCCATCGTGGTGCTCCCGTGCGGGCCCCGGGCGACCGCTATGCGGCCGCCGGGGCGGACCGCGTCGCTCTAGTGGACGGTCGGGCGGCGCTCGATCCGCAGGCGACGGCGGATGGTGTCCGCGTTGAGGGCGTAGAGGGCATCGAGGAAGGCGACCTGGAAGGACCCGGGGCCGGCCGACCGCGACGCCGCCTCTTCGCCGCAGAGGCCCATCACCGCCATGGCGTGGGCCGCCGCCAGGGCCGCGTCGGGGTTGACCGCGGCGAAGGCGGCCGTCAGCGCCGTCGCGGCGCAGCCCAGGCCGGTGACCCGCGGCATGATCGGGTGCCCATTGCCGACGGCCAGGACCCCGCCGGCGCCGACGATGAGGTCCACCGGGCCGCTGATGCTGACGACGCCCCCGGTCGACGCCGCCAGGGCCTGTCCGGCCTCGAGGGCAGCCTCGGCGTCGTCACGGCTGTCGACGCCGCGGGTGGAGGCGCCGGCGATGTGCAGCGCCCGGATCTCGGAGGCATTGCCGCGCACGATCGTCGGCGGGGTCGCCGCGAGGAGGTCGCGGCAGACCTGCGTCCGCCAGCGCGAGGCGCCGGCGCCGACCGGGTCGAGGACCACCGGCACGCCGCGCCGGCGCGCCGCGGCCATCGCCAGATGCATCGCGTCGACCCAGGGCCGGCTCAGGGTACCGATGTTGATCACCAGGGCCGAGGCGATGGCGACGATGTCCTCGACCTCCTCCACGGCGTGGGCCATCACCGGCGAGGCGCCCAGCGCCAGGAGGGCATTGGCCGTCGAGTTCATCACCACGTAGTTGGTAATGCTGTGCACCAGCGGGGACTGCTCGCGCAGGCGCTGGACATCCTGCCAGAGGGCCTCGGCCGCGGAGTTCGTCGTGCTCATGGTATCGCGCTCCGGAAGGGGGGTCATGATGCCCTCGCAATGTAGGCCGGCCCGAGGGCAGGCGCAACCGCTAGCCCCGGGAGAACGGGGCGGTTTGGGCGTCCGGTTCTGGCACCCCTTCAGGGTGCGTGGTTCGTGGGTTCGCGATTCCGGGGGTCGGGCTCTCGCGCGACCCCCGGCTACGATCTGGCACCCCTCCAGGGTGACCCAGTGAGCGTTGCCGCGATCGTCGATCTGCCCTGCCGCCGGACCGCCCGGCCAGGTCGGATCGGTCGGATCGGTCAGAGGTGTCGGACTGGTCAGACGCGTCGGTCCGCCGGGGCGGCGGGCCTAAGAAAGCGCCTCCAGGCGCGTCGTGCTATGGTGATGGCCGGAGGTGCGCCGCCGGTGGGTCGCGCCGGTGCGGCATCCGGGTCTTCTGGAGGCACGACCATGCGCTATCACTCGGTCCGATGGCACGCCCTCGGGCGCGCGGTGCTCCTGCTCGCGGTGCTGCTGGGTTCCGGCGCCTGGGCCTGCCGGATCATCCTGCCGCCGTGGCCGCCGCCGTGGTACCCGCGGCCGCCGATGCCCATACCGCGGCCGCCGCCGCAGCCGCCGTCGCCGATGGAGGTGCGCGAGCACCGCGCCCGCCTGGAGATCCGCCACCAGGTCGCCGAGATCACCGTCGACGCCGTCTTCTACAACCCGAATCCCTTCGAGACCGAGGGCCTCTACGTCTTCCCGGTCGACCCGGCGGCGGCCGTCTCGAGCTTCGCCGTCAGCGCCGGCGGGCGCACCCTCGAGGCCGAGATCGTCGAGGCCGACCGCGCCCGGCAGCTCTATGAGGACATCGTGCGTCAGGCCAGGGACCCGGCGCTCCTGGAGTACGCCGGCCAGGGCCTCCTGCGTGCCCGCGTCTTCCCCATACCGGCCCGTGGCGAGGTCCGCATCCAGCTCACGACGACGCAGACCCTGCCGCGCGACGGCGGCCTGACGCGGGTGTCCTACCCGCTGCTGTCGGCGCGGCCGGATGGCCAGCAGCGCCTCGGCCTGGCGCGTGTCGAGATGCAGGTCGAGACCGAGAAGGCCCTGAAGAGCCTCTTCACGCCGGGCTTCGACGCCCGCATCGAGCGCGACGGCCCGCGGCGGGCCCGCCTGGTCTGGGAGGCCCGCGACTACCGTCCCGACCGCGACCTCGAGCTGTTCTACAGCGAGGATGCCGGGCCGGTCGGCGTTGAGTTCATGGCCTTCAAGGACGGCGACGAGGGCTACTTCCTCATGACGGTGGCGCCCGACAGCGAGCTGCAGGCCGAGGCCATTCCCGCCAAGGAGGTCACCTTCGTCATCGACACCTCCGGGAGCATGATGGGCGAGAAGATGCGTCAGGCCCGCGAGGCGCTGCGTTTCTGCGTCGAGGCCCTGCAGCCCGCGGACCGCTTCAACATTGTCGCCTTCGCCACCGACGTGACGCCGCTGGCCGAGACGCCGCAGCCGGCGACGCCGGAGCAGCGCCGGCAGGCGCGCGACTTCATCGAGGGCCTCAAGGCCCGCGGCGGCACCGCCCTCGACAGCGCCCTGCAGGCGGCCCTGCGGGCGCCCGCGGCGAGCGACCGGCCGGCCATGGTCGTGCTCATCACCGA
>JAGVUW010000024.1 GCA_019136035.1 Verrucomicrobiota bacterium
TGACCGTAGAGGCGGGCGGCCCCGCCTCGGCCGACCTCCACATCGGCCATCTCGACGACCTGACCGCGGCGTCGATCGCGCCGGCGACGTGGCGCCAGGCGGCGCCCTTCGCCTCGGCCGTCGGCCGCGAACAGGGCTACATCCTCGAGGTCCGCCCCGATGGCATCGTCCTGGGTGCGCTGGCCCTGCCCGGCCTTCAGCATGCCGCCGCGACGCTGCTGCAGATCCTGGCCGGCGCCGCGACGGCGGCGGCGCCGGCGGGGGTGCCCTGCGGGCGCATCGAGGACTGGCCCGACGTGCGCTTCCGGGTGGCCGACTGGCTGCTGAACGCCGAGATCAACCGCTGGGGCCTGGAGCGCGGCGACGGCAGGGAGGCCCTGGCCGCACGAATGCGTCGCAAGCTCGACCTCGCCGCGCGCCTGAAGGCCAACGTGATCTGGTTCGACGGCTTCGGCTGGGACGCCGAGCGCACGCCGGGGTACGCCAGCTTCGTGCGCGACCTCGCGACCGAGGCCCGGCAACGCCACATCCGTCTGGCGCATGCCGGCTACGGCGGCGGCTACGGCTTCGCCTACCAGAAGCACTTCATCTACGACTCGCCCTACCACGGCCGCATCCTCGAGAACCGCAGCCACTACCCCGACGGGCCTGCCTACGACTGCGTGGGACACCCGCGCTACGCCGCGTCATGGCGCTTCGGCACCTGCCTCTCGAATCCGGCGCTGGCTCAAGAGAAGCTGGCCGAACTGACCGACTTCGTGCGGCGCTGCCAGCCGGGCATGCTCTATATCCACGACATCGACACCGGCGACTTCGGGCTCGCCCACGAGGGCTGGAAACGACGCTGCCCGGCCTGCCGGGCCCGTTGGCCCGACGACGCGATGGCCTCCGCGACGGGCGCGGCGGCGGCCTACGCCGCCTGGTACCGCAAGGCGGCGACGGCCATCGGCGCGGCCGCCGGCGACGACGCGAGCTACGTGCCGACACGCGATTGCGAGGTCGTCTTCGTGGGGCCCGTCTACACGGCCGCGCGCGATACCGACGAGGTGTGGCAGCAGCAATGCGACTATTTCGCGATGGTCAGCGAACTCATGGGGCCCTTCCCGAATGTCCAGTTCGGCCTGCGTGAACAGGTGGTCCCGGCCCCCGGGTACCCCTCGCGGGTGGCGATGCTCCAGGACCGCCTGGCGCGGGTCGGCCATGGCCACGGCGCCTTCGTCGTGGCCTTCACCGGCGGCGATAACTACTTCAGCGACACCCTCGTACCGGCCGCGGCCGCCCTGCAGGGCTGCTACGCCGGGGCCAGCACGACCTACGTCAAGAACCTCGGCGCAGTCGCAGAGCCGGCGCAGGCGCTCTGCGCGACCTACGCCTGGAACGCCGCGGCACCCGGCGCCCTGGCGGCCCCGACAGACCGCCAGGCCGCCCTCGGACTGCTCACCGCGTGCCAGAAGGGACAGGTGGTGCCGCCGAACTGGAACGACACCAATGGCCCGGTCCACGACGCCTGCCGGCTGCTCTACGGCCCCGGCGCGGCGACAGCCATGGCCCGGCTGGTCAGGCTGGGCCTGCCGGACGGCCTGGCACCGGTCGCCACGGGGTCCGCCGGGCACAGGCCACCACCGCGGCGTTGGCCCTCCTGGAGCAGGCCCTCGAGGCCGCGCCGGCCGACCCGCTGACCCGCGGCGATCTGCTCTGGCTCCGGACCCGCCTCGGTATCGGCAGGCGCTTCGCCGAACTCCTGGCGAGTGCCTGGGAGTGGCGACTGGACGCGCCGGGAGGAGCCCGCGCCACGGCGCAGGGGATCCTCGACGAGATCGAGGATGACCTCCGCGCTCACGTGCCCCGCGACACGGTCGACCCGGTCGGCGGCGACGTGGCCGCCTGGTCCACCATGGCAAAGAAGCTCCGCGCGGCCCTGGGGTAGACGGCCGCGGGCCATCGCCTTGGCCCAGGCAAATCGGCGCCCAAATGCTTGACAGGGCTTGCGCCGCACTGTACTAGTAGGCTAGCGCAGTGGTGCGGCATTGATGGAGTGGTGTCCGATGTGGGTGCGGATCGACAGTGCGTCGACGGTGCCGGTGTTTCAGCAACTGGCTGAGCAGGTCCGGGCCGCGATTGCGCGGGGGGCGCTGCGGCCGGGCGACAGCCTGCCCTTGGCAAAGACCTACCGCGACCTCGAGCGCGAGGGCATTCTGCGCACCCAGCGCGGGCTGGGGGTGTTCGTCGCGGACGGCGCGCCGAGACTCTGTCACGGCGAGCGCCGGGCCGCGATCCGGAGGCAGCTCGGGACGGTGATCGCGGAGGGGCGCCGGGCGGGACTGACGCCGGCGGAACTCGAGGCGCTGTGCCGGGAGGCACTGGAGGAGGAGCCATGATGGCCGAGACACGAGACGCTACGGCGGGAGCGGTCGGAGAAAGAGGCCCTCAACAAGGACGCGCAAGAGCGGCTTCCTTCCGGGTGCTGCTGTGGAAGGAGTGGCGGCAGCAGCGCTGGACGCTCGCCGGCATGACGGCACTGGCGCTGGTGCTGTTCGTGCTGGGCGGGACCCTCCTGAAGCGCTGGAGCTTTGGCCTGTCCGGAGCGGCGTATGTCTTTGCGCTCCTGGGTGTCCCACTGGTGCTGAGCGCGCGGGCGTTTGCGGGCGAGGACGAGGACGGCACCGCCGTCTTCCTGCGGGAATTGCCCTTCCGGCCGCTGCAGGTGTTCTGGGCCAAGTTCCTGGTGGTGGTGCTGGCGAGCTGGGCGGCGGCGGCGGCGGTGTTGTTGCTCGGGGCGGTGTGGCGTGGCTACCCCGACGATGTCATACGGTACGTCTGGGGGCTGCTGCTCCTCCTGTGGATGGTCGCGCCGGTTGTCGCGGTGCTGGCTTCCCTGCTGGCGAGTCAGAGCCTGCGCTCGCTCACGACTGCCCTGCTGACCGCAGCGCTGGCGGCCGCCTGCACCTTCCTCGCCTTCCTCTCCCTGCGCGGCGTGGGGGCACTCCGACCACGACCGCTTTCGGCATTCGTCGTGCTCCTCGCGGTGCCGGGGGTGAGCATCCTGCTGGCAGTGGCCTTGTCCAGCCGCCGCCATCCCCGCCGACTGGTGCAGTTTGGGCGTGCCGCAGTCGGCTGCCTGGGGGTGGTGGTCCTGTTCGGGCTGCCCGCCGCGCTGGCGCAGCTCTACCTCGATGTCCTGGCCACGCCCGCGGCCTACATCTGCCCGAGCTGGTTCAGCCGAGGGCTCGGCTGGGTGTGCGTCTCCGTGCCCGCGTCGGGTCGGCCCGGCACCATCGCCATCGAGTGCCAGTCCATCAGCGCGCGCCACGCCGCAGTCGCGGTTCTTGACCTTTCGACGCACCACGCCACCTGGCTTGACCGGCAATCACTGCCGTTTGGGCCGGGGAGGAGTGCACGTATACCCACCATCGACTGGTCTCCGGACGGCTCGCGCCTGTCCTGGCTCAGCCTGGTTCCACCCAAGGGGGCCAGCACCGCTCCAGTGCCCGGGGCCGGCACTGGCGGCAGCCAGGTCGTGCGCGACCCCCTACCCGGCGGCGCAGCGGATCAGTCCGGGGTCTGCGTCCTCGACCTGCAGACCTGGCAGACGCGCCATTTCCCAGGGACCAGCCTGTTTCACATAGCCCGGGGGGAGCAGAACCCCTGGTACGACGACCACACATTGGCGATGGTCAGCGTCAGGGAGAAGGAGGGAACGGCCTGGGTCTCCTTCCTGGATGCCGACGCTGGGACCATCCGTACGTGCACCGCAACGGCTGGCGGCGCGGCGGTACCTTGGGAGTGGCGCGGGGTGGCGACGGCTTCCGGCCGTGGCGTCTATGCAGCCCTCCGCCGACCCGGCCGGGATGGGAACCCGCCCGGAGTGCTTGTCGCCAAGTACACTCCGGAACTCCCGACCGCGAGTCTGGTGCACGTTGTGGGTCCCATCCCCGGCACAAGCTCGTTGCGGCACGTCAGTATGGACGGACGCTGTGCCCTGTTCGTCCCCCCCTTCCGGGATGAGCCCGAGGCGCCACTGCGGCTTGTCGACCTGCAATCCGGCGCCGTGCTTCCCGTCGAGCTGCCGTCAGGGGTCCGGGACGTCCAGAGCGACCGGCGACGAGGGGTGTGCGTCCACGGCTTCGTCTCCGGCAGTACGGGTGTGCTCGTGAGCAACCTGGCCACGTTCGCGGTCTATGACATCGGCCAAGGTGCCTGGGTGAGTTACACCATGCCGTCTCCCGAGTTTGCAGTATACACAGGGCAACCACCCCCGATCTCCCCTGACGGCAGGCGTGTTTTCCAGGTTTTCCGTGGCGGCAGTGCTGCCATGAAGGAGCTTCCCGCCGCGGGACAGGGCGCGGGCAGCAGGTGGCGGGCAGCGGTGCATATGCACGGGCGTAGGGACCCGGCCGAGACCTGCGCGGTGATTCTGGATCTGCGGAACGGGCAGATGACCAAGATCCCGCTCGCAGAGTACGAGAGCGGGCCTGCCTTCAACCCGACGGCACGCTGGTTCGGCAACGACCACATCCTGGTGCTCAGTTCGAACGGCATTTGCCGCTACGGCCTCGACGGCAGCCGGGAGGTGCTGTA
>JAGVUW010000292.1 GCA_019136035.1 Verrucomicrobiota bacterium
GCTTCGAACAGACGCGCTTCGAGTTCGACCGCGTCCACCGCGAAATCCTGCGCTTCGCCGGCGAGGAGGCCTTCGCCGGACCGGTCACCTGCGTGCACTGGGGCGAGACCTCGATCGAGGCCATCCGCGCCCTCCGCAGCCTCGGCATCCGCGAGCTGGTGGTCTCGGGACGCTTCCACGACCCGACCAACACGCCCATCGCCCTGCACCTCAACGCCGAGCAGTGCGCCCTTATCAGTATCTACGGATACTACTACGACAAGGCCGAAGACATCTTCCTGCATCGCTACGCCGGCGGGCTGCAGCGGGTGCCCCTCGACCAGGTCAATGCCCTCTACGACACCTTCGCCAAACAGCACCCCCTCTACACCTGGATCGAGCTCTGCGTCCACGAGCAGTACTTCTACCCGGACTACGTCAACTACATGCCGGACTACTACGAGCGCTTCGATGCCGGCATACGCTGGTGCGTCGAGCACGGCTACGAGCCGGCCTTCATCGCCGAGGTCATGGAGTTCTGAACGGATATCCCGCCAGACCGGCCCGACCGGCCTGGCAGAGTAGCCCGCTATGGCCGGCAACTGCGTACGTCAGGTAAGTACGGGGGCCATGCGGCCCGCCTGCCTTGGAGTCCTCCGCGGCCTGGCCTTGATGAGGGCGATCATCCGGGACTCCCCTATCCCAACGGGATTGAGTCCTCCAGCCCAGGGTTGCGGCAGAGCCGCTACCCTGGGTCCCGATCCCATCCCGCCCATCCAACCCCAACGAGGGTTGCGTCATGGTGCCGATGCGACGGCCCCTGGCGATCCGACCGACGCAACCCTCGTTGGGGTTGGGGCCATGGTCATGAGCCATCCCAGGGTAGCGGAGGTACCGCAACCCTGGGCTCTGGTACGCAGCCCCCTTGGGGCATGGGAGGGCAGACCCCGTCGGCGACCTTACCCTTTTTCAAAACCACCGTGTTCCACACCAAGAAGCACGCACTTGCCGGATGATCCGCATTCCCCGGAACAGCATAGTCCGTGCCGCCGCCGCCTCCCGACGCTTGTCATGCCAACCGCCGCCGACCTCACCCACGCGAGCGTACGCGCGAGAATCCTGGCGGTATGGAGGTATGTTCCCGGTGCGCAGCCGACGTGGTGCGGCTCGGTGTCGTCGTGCAGTAGGAGGTCCGTATGGCCTGCCGACCGATTTCGTTCACCGGGGCGGTCGCGGTCTTTGCCGGTGCCGCCGGCGCGTGTGTGGCCCAGGTCGCGGTGCCCGATTGGGTCCGTGTCGCCGACCACGCGGCCTGGACCCCGCGGGATTCGTGCGGCGAGGTCGTTCATGCCGGCCGCATGTGGCTCATGGGTGGCTGGCTGAACTCCAACAGCATCGGCCCTCGTGATGTCTGGTGCTCGGGCGACGGCCTGAACTGGGACCTAGTCACCGAGACGGCGGGCTGGAAACACGGCGATCTGCCGACCAGCCTGACGTTCCGTGATCGCATGTGGTTCATGGGGGGATGGTATGCCGGCCGCCTGCCCGAGGCCTCCGCCAGCAGCGGGGTCTGGAGCTCGGCCGACGGCGCCCGCTGGGAGTGCGTGACGCCCGCCGCCGGCTGGAGCCCGCGCCTTGGGGCTGGCGGTGCCGTATTCCGCGATCGCATGTGGGTCCTCGGCGGCGTGGAACGCTACTTCGACGGCGAGGCGCGGCATCTGAAGAACGACGTCTGGAGTTCGGCCGACGGGCGGACATGGGAGCAGGTGACGGCGCAAGCGCCGTGGTCTCCTCGGGCCTTCCATGCCGTCATGGCCTTCCGCGACCGGCTGTGGGTCTTCGGCGGCGGGAACTACCTGCCCGGATACCTCGGCTACAACGACGTCTGGAGCTCTCCCGATGGCAAGACCTGGGAGCAGGTCACTCCCGCGGCGGCCTGGGCTCCGCGCATCTGGTTCTCTGCGGTCGAGTACCGTGAGCACCTGTGGGTCCTCGGGGGCTGGTCCAACAACCCCTCACGGAACTGGAACGATGTCTGGTACAGTGCGGATGGCGAGACCTGGACCGAGCTGCAGACGCCGACGGTCTGGTCGCCCCGTCACGAGCAGTCGTTCTACGTGCACCAGGGCCGCATCTGGCTGGTGGGCGGCAACGCCTGGCCCCTCGTCAATGACGTCTGGTCGCTGGAGTTGCCAGAACCGTGGCCGTGACCGGGCCTGAGTCGCGGGCACCGTCGGCGCGGACGGGATACACCAGAGCGGGCGTTGTGGACCCCGAGGGTGAGGGTTCCGCCGGTGTCCCCGGCGGCTGGTCGGCCTATTCGTGGGGCGTGTCGTGGCCGAACCGTTTCTCTGTGGCCGTCGAGAGGGAAGCCGGCCGCCCTCGGGCTGCCGGCCCGGCGGCGGCCCTGTGACCGTTCAGCGGAGAGCGATGACGATGGTGACGATGACCTGGCTCGGCATCAACGGCTTTGCCTTCGAGTGCGGCGGGCGGACCGTCCTGATCGATCCCTACGTGAGTCGGGACAAGGTCGCGCTGTGCCGCCCGGAGGTGGTGCGGCGGCATGTGCCCGCGGCCGATGCCATT
>JAGVUW010000085.1 GCA_019136035.1 Verrucomicrobiota bacterium
CTCCTGGCGCCGCCGCCGAGGGTGCGCGTTGCCAGCGGCCTGCAGTGCCTGCGTGCCTGGGTCGCGGTGCTGGCCGCGGCGCCATCGGCGACCCTGTCGGCCTGCCTCGGCCGCGAGCGCGGCACAGGCGGCGCCTGGGTCCTGTCGACCGGGCGGCGGCTGCAGATGCTGCGACAGGAACTCGCCGATGGCGGCCTGGACCTGGCCGCCGTCGCGGCCCGCGGCGACGACATCGAGGAGGCCGAGCGCTGGCAGGCCCTGGCCGAGCTCGAGGGGCTCTACCTCGACCGCCTGCAGGAGATGGGCCTCCAGGACGCCTGCACCGCCCGCATCGCCATGGCCCACGCGGGTGACCTCCCCGAGGGCCTCCGGGAGGTGGTGCTCGCGGCCGTGCCGGACCCGCCGCGGCTCTTCATCGCCCTGCTCGAGCGCTGGGCCGAGCGCGGCGGCCGGGTCGAGGTCCTCATCGCCGCTCCCGCCGCCGAGGCCGGTGCCTTCGACGACTGGGGCCGCCCGCGCCCGGCGGAGTGGCATCCGCGTCGGATCGACCTCGACGACGACCATATCGGCCTCGAGGCCAAGCCCGAGGACCAGGCCGCACGCCTCGCCGAGGCCATCCGCGAGGCCTGGAAGGCCGGACGCACGCCCCAGCGCCTCCGACTGGCCATCGGCGTGCCCGACCGCGAGGCCGTCGCGCCCCTGCAACGGCACCTCGCCAGCCTCGGACTGCCGGCCTTCGACCCGCAGAACCGGCGCTTCGCCGAGACGCCCCTCTGCGGCCTGGTCGAGGCCCTCCTGGCCCTGCGCCGCAACCCCGGCTACAACGAGGCCGCGGCCCTCCTCCGGCATCCCCATGTGCTGCCCGCAGGCAAGGCCGGCGCCGCGGTCCTGCGCGAGCTCGATGCCCTCCAGCCGATGGCCCTCCCCGTCACCCTCGACGACCTCCGCGCCGCCCTCTCGCGCCCGCGGCACGGCGCCGCCGGCCCAGCGGATTCCTGGCCATACCTGCGTGCCGCGCTCGATCGCCTCGAGCGCTGGCGGCGGCTCCTCGAGCGCGACCTCGCCGGCGGTCTGCGCGAGGCCCTCCAGGATGTCTATGCCGAACGCCGCCTCGCCCCCGCCAATGCTGTCGACACGGCCTTCCAGGAGTCCGCCGAGGCCCTCGACGGCGTCCTGCGCGAACTCGAGGCGGCCGGGCCTGGCGAGGTCACGGCCGTCGACGACGCCGAGGTCCTGGCGGCGCGCCTGCGCGACGCGGTCATCCCGAGTGTCCGTCGCGGCGAGGTGGTCGATCTGGAGGGCTGGCTGGAGCTGCCCTGGAATCCGGCCCCGGTGCTGATGGTAGCGGGGGTGAACGAAGGCCTCGTCCCGGATGGCCAGGTCAGCGACGCCTTCCTGCCGAATGGCCTGCGTCAGCGCCTGGGGCTGCGCGACGACGACCTGCGTCTGGCGCGCGATGCGTACATCCTCACGGCCCTCCTCGAGCAGCGCCGCGCCGGCGGCCAGGCGGTCTTTCTGGTCGGCCGGACCTCGAGCCGCGGCGACCCGCTGCGGCCGTCGCGGCTGCTCTTCCGCTGTCCCGACGAGGCCCTGGTGCAGCGCGCCGCGCTGCTCTTCCGCGATCCGCCTCCGACGCAGTCGGCGGCGGCCTTCGCGGTCAGCTTCGCCCTCGACCCGGCGCGCCTGCCGGACGGCTGCCTGAACCGCCGCTGCCTGGAGAGGCTGAGCCCGACCGCCTTCCGCGACTACCTCGAGTGCCCGTTGCGCTTCTACCTCAAACATGTCCTCGGCATGGAGGCCGTCGACGACCGCGCCCGCGAGCCCGACGCCATGGCCTTCGGCAACCTGGTCCACGCGGTCCTCAACGAGATGGGACAGGACAAGGACCTCTGGAGCTGCGGCGACAGCGCCCGCCTCGGCGGCTGGCTGGCGGAGCGTCTCCACCGCGAGGTGGCGCGCCTCTACGGCGCCCGCCACTGGCTGGGCGTCGAGCTGGCCATGGACAGCGCCGTCAAGCGCCTCCGGGCCCTGGCCGAGCAGCAGATCGCCTGGCATGACCAGGGCTGGCGGATCGTCGCGGTCGAGCGCACTGTCGAGGGCCGCCCGTGGACCGACGGGCCGGCCATCCGCGGCCGCGTCGACCGCGTCGACCGCAACGAGCACACGGGCGAGTTCTGCGCGCTGGACTACAAGACCTCGGAGAAGGCCCAGGATCCATCCGAGACGCACCTCGGCCCGCGCCGCGAGCCGGAGATGCTCCCCGAGGCCGTGGTCGCGGCCGGCCTCCTGGCCGGCCCCGGCACGCGGCCGGGCCGCGACCGGCGCTGGCGTGACCTGCAACTGCCGCTCTACCGCGAGCTACTCGCGAACGAGTTCGGACCCGGCGTCGACCTGGGCTACGTCTGCCTCCCGAATGCCCTCGGCGAGACCGGCTTCAGGCTCTGGAATGGCTACTCCGACGCCCTGCACCTGGCCGCCATGGGCTGCGCCAAGGCGATCGCGCAACGCCTGCGCGAGGGCGTCTTCTGGCCGCCGGGGCCCAGCCGCGGCCGCCGCCGCGACACCGCCGTGCGCAAGCCCGCGGATCCCTGGCGGAGGGCCACACCATGAACACCCTGCGCCACCGCGCCATCGCCGCCTCGGCCGGCACCGGCAAGACCTTCCGCCTGGCCCACCGCTACCTCGGGCTCCTGTCGAGCGGCGTCGCACCGGACCGCATCTGCGCCCTGACCTTCTCACGCAAAGCGGCCGGTGAGATCTTCGACAAGATCGTCGACCGCCTCTGCCTGGGCGCCGCCAGTGCGGCACGGCGTGCCGAGACCGCCCGTGTCATCACAGCCGAGGGCCTGACCGCGCCGCCCGATGACCCGCGGGCCTACGTCGGCCTGCTGCGGCACCTCCTCGACCAGCAGCACCGCCTGCACATCGGCACCCTCGACAGCTTCATCGTCGGCATCGTGCGCGCCTTCCCGCTCGAGCTTGGCCTGCCGCCGGATCTGCAGCCGATGGATGACGAGGGCGGCGAGGCCGGCTCGCGCCGACAGGCCATCCTGGCGCGGCTCTTCGACCCGACCCGCTGGACCGGCCAGGAGGACGAGCGCCAGGGCGGCGGCTTCCTGGATGACTTCCGCCTGGCCTGCTTCGGCCGCGAGGACAAGGCCCTCGCCCGAGTCCTCGAGGAGACCCTCACGGACCACTTCGGCTTCTACCACACCCACGCCGGCCCGGAGTGGCGCTGGGGCGACGCCGGCAGCATCTGGCCCGGCGCGGCGCGCTGGTGGGACCTCGCGGCAGGGGGCGAGAGATCGCTCGCCGACGCTGCTGGAGGGCGAGTGTCCACAGACGCGGATGCGTCCACGAGCCGCCCACGGCGAACTGGAGGGCGAGTGTCCACAGACGCGGATGCGTCCACGAGCCACAGCGGCATCGACAGCACCACGACGCGGTCGTCTGTGCGAGAAGGCAGGCGCCCGCTGTCGCCCGAGGCGGTCGAGGCCGCGACGGCGGCGCTCCAGGAGGCCCTCGCGAAGGCCTTCGGCGGCGGCCGCGGCGACGCCGTGGCCGCGCAGTGCGCGGCGCTGTACCGGCTCTGCCTGACACACGCCCCCGACCGGCCCTGGCCCAGGCCGGACAGCGTCATCGCCAGGCAGCTCGTCGCCGCGGCGGCCAAGCCCGAGGCGCCGGTGACCTTCTACAGGAAGAGCCACGCCATCCCGGCCGACGTGTGGGCGCGCCTGCGCCAAGGCCTGGCCAGGCTCATCGCGATCGAGATCGACCGCGCCTTGAGCAGCACCCGCGGCCTGCGCGCTGTCCTGGAGCGCTACGACCGCCTCTACAGCGACGCCGCCAGCCAGGACGGCTGCTATACCTTCGACGACCTGGCCCGACTCCTCGGCCCCGCCGGACGCACCCCCGGACGCAACCCGCACGACGCCGAGCGGCTCTACATCGACTACCGCCTCGACGCCCGCCTCGACCACTGGCTCCTCGATGAATTCCAGGATACCAGCGACACGCAGTGGGCCGCCCTCGCGAATCTGGTCGACGAGGCCGTCCAGGGCGACGAGCGCTCGTTCTTCTGCGTCGGCGACATCAAGCAGTCGATCTATGGCTGGCGCGGCGGCAACCACCGGCTCTTCCGGCAGGTCCTCGACGAGTACCGCGATCTCGGCGACCGCGGCATCCTCCTGGAGTCGATGACCGACTGCCACCGCTCACTGCCGGCGGTGATCGAGGCGGTGAATGCGGTCTTCGACGACCTGCCCTCGTGGATCCCGGCACTGGGGGCGGACAAGGGCCTCCGGCCGGAGGCCGTCGCGGACTTCGACCAGGCCTGGGGACGCCACCGCAGCGCCCGCACCGGCGCCGGCGAGGGCTTCGCAGCCCTCCTGCAGTACCCACCCGAGGCGACCCCCCAGCCGACGGGCGGCGACGACAACGGCGACGACAGCCCCGGGGAGCCAGCCGTCTTTGAGGCCGTCGCGGCGGTGCTCCGGGAGGCCTGGACGCCGGCCCTGACCACAGCCGTGCTGGTGCGCAGCAACAAGCAGGGGCGCGAGTGCGCCGATGTCCTGCGCCGGCGCCTCCCGGGAGTGCCGGTGGTGCACGAGGGCAAGGGCGGCATCCTGGACAGCCCGGTGGTCACGGCCCTGCTGGCGCTGATCCGCTA
>JAGVUW010000192.1 GCA_019136035.1 Verrucomicrobiota bacterium
CATCAGCACCGGCGCCCTCGCCCTCGATATCGCCCTCGGTATCGGCGGCGTGCCGCGCGGACGCATCATCGAGATCTTCGGGCCGGAATCCTCCGGCAAGACCACCCTCTGCCTGCACGTCATCGCCAATGCCCAGAAGGCCGGCGGCATCTGCGCCTTCGTCGACACCGAGCACGCCCTCGACCCCGCCTACGCCCGTATCATCGGCGTCGCCATCGAGGACCTCCTCGTCTCCCAGCCCGACTGCGGTGAGGACGCCCTCAACATCGCCGAGACCCTCGTCCGCAGCAATGCTATCGACGTCCTCGTCATCGACTCCGTCGCCGCCCTCGTCCCCCGTGCCGAAATCGAAGGCCAGATGGGCGATAGCCATGTCGGCCTCCAGGCCCGCCTGATGTCGCAGGCCCTGCGCAAACTCACCGCCGCCATCAGCCGCAGCCGTACCTGCGTCATCTTCACCAACCAGATCCGCGAGAAGATCGGCGTCATGTTCGGCAGCCCGGAGACCACCACCGGCGGCCGCGCCCTCAAGTTCTACGCCTCCCAGCGCCTCGATATCCGCCGCATCTCCACCATCAAGGCCCCCGATGGACAGCCCCTCGGCAGCCGCGTCCGTGTCAAGGTCGTCAAGAACAAGATGGCGCCGCCCTTCATGAGCGCCGAGTTCGATATCATGTACTCCGAGGGCATCTCCCGCTCGGGGTCCATCCTCGACGTCGCCCTCGAAATGAAGCTCATCGAGAAGCGCGGCTCATGGTTCAGCTTCCAGGATAGCCAGGTCGGGCAGGGCCGCGAACAGACCAAGCAGGCCCTCGACGCCGACCCCGAGCTCCAGAACCGCCTGCTCGCCGCCATCCGCGAACGCCTCGCGACCGGCGCCGTCAAGATCGGCACCGCCGCCGGCAGCCGCCCCAGCGATGACGCCGCCGAGGCCCCCGAGGCCGCCGACGAATGAGGCCCGACCGAGCCGCGCTGAAACACCACAGGCGTGATAACGCCCGCGAGTCGTAGCGGGCAGGTCCACGGCGCCGGCTGGAGGGCGAGCGGCCACAGGCGTGAAAACGCCCGCGAGCCGTGGCGGGTGGGTCCACGGCGCCGGCCGTGGACCCTCCCCGGCGCGGGCCGCGCCCGCGCCGGCCCCCCCTCGCCCTCGTCTCCCCCGTCCCTCGTCCCTCGCCTCCCTCGCCCTCGTCCTCGTCCCGCGTTTCCCCCGTCCTCGCCCTCGTCCCTCGCCTTCATCCTCGGTGCCCGCCGCCCCCCACCCGCGCGTCGCCTACCGCCCCAGCTCGACGGCCCGCGCCCGCGCCGCCTCGACCGTCCGGCGCACTATCCCACGGAAGCCCTCCGCCGACAGCACCGCCAGACCCGCCGCCGTCGTCCCCCCCGGCGACGTCACCGCCCGACGCAAGGCCTCCGGCGTGCCCTGCTTCTGACGCAGCATCTCGGCGGCGCCCGCGACCGTCTGCACGGTCAGATCCAGCGCCAGTTCCGCCGGCAGGCCCACCGCCACCCCGGCGTCAACCAGGGCCTGGACCATCTCGAAAACGTACGCCGGGCCGCTCCCGCTCAAGGCCGTGACCGCGTCAATCCAGGCCTCCGGAACCTCACGGCACAGCCCCAGACTCCCGAAGATCCGAGCGCAGAAGGCGCCATCTGCCGGCGTCGCCCCGGCACCACGCGCAAAGACCGAAGCGCCCTGGCCCACCAGCAACGGCGTGTTCGGCATCACCCGGATCAGACGGTCACTCCCCAGCCACTCCCGCAGACGCGCCAGCGGCAGACCTGCCGCAATCGAGATCACCAGTGGCGCTTCCGGCCGCCGCGGCAACGACCGCAGGGCAGCCTCCGCCGTCTGCGGCTTCACCGCCACGAGCCAACACCCCGCCGCCATGAAGTCGACCCCCGGCGACGCCGTCCAGGCGACACCCGTCGCCGCCGTGAACGCCGCCCCCGCCTCCGGCGAGACGTCGCAGGCCGTCATCTCTGACGCCGCGACAAGCCCCTGACGTGCCAGGCCTCCCGCAATCGCAGTGGCCATCTTCCCGGCTCCCAGGAACGCAATCTTCATCAACGACCTTCTTTCTGAGCAACCACACCGACTCTGCCCCGCAGGAAGCTCGCCTGTTCGGGCGCCAGCCGGACGACGGCGAGACCCCGTTCGCAGCGCTTCTTCGCGGCGCGCCGCGGCACCAGCCCCCACGCTGAGCGCTAGAGACGAAAGCGCCCGACCGCCCCCGCTCACGGGATGCGCTTGCCTACCGCACACCTTAACACCTGGCCCCGCCCCCGCCAGCCCCGACTCCCTCGGCGCGCTCCCGCCGCCCCCGCCGCCCCCGCGGCCCCTTCGGTCCCTTGCCGCCCCCCGTCCAGGGACGACCGAAGACCGCGTCAGCGCTCCCGTGGTCACCCTGAAGGGGTGCCAGATCGTAGCCGGGGGTCGCGCGCAGCACGACCCCCGGAACTGCGATTCCACCAAACACGCACCCTGAAGGGGTGCCAGAACCGGACCTCCAAACAGCCCCGGCCGCTCCCAGGGGGCGCGCCCGCCCCCGCCGCTCCTT
>JAGVUW010000039.1 GCA_019136035.1 Verrucomicrobiota bacterium
GCGCTACCGCGTCGACGGCGTCCTGCTCGAGGTCCCGGTGCCGCCGCAGCTCAAGCGCTACCAGCCCGCCATCGTCTCGCGCATCAAGATCCTCAGCAACCTCGACATCGCCGAAAAGCGCGTTCCGCAGGACGGCCGCATCAAGCTGCGGCTGAAGCAGGAGGAGGTCGACGTCCGCGTCTCGGTGATCCCGATGGTCCACGGCGAGGCGGTGGTCCTGCGGCTGCTGCGCCAGGCCAACGCCCTGCTGGGCCTGTCGGCGCTGGGTCTGGACCCGCGCGAGGAGTCGCTCCTGCGACGGGTGCTGGGTCTGCCGCACGGCATGGTCCTGGTGACCGGCCCGACCGGCAGCGGCAAGACCACGACCCTGTACGCCGCCCTCAGTGAGATCAACCGGGTCGAGTCGAAGATCATCACCATCGAGGACCCGGTCGAGTATCGCCTGCGCGGCATCAACCAGATTCAGATCCATGAGAAGGCCGGGCTGACCTTCGCCCGCGGCCTGCGCTCGATCCTGCGCCATGACCCCGACGTGGTCCTGGTCGGCGAGATCCGCGACGAGGAGACCGCCCGTATCGCGGTGCAGGCCTCCCTGACCGGCCACCTGGTCTTCTCGACCCTGCATACCAACGACGCGCCGGGGGCACTGACCCGGCTCGTCGACATGGGCATCGAGCCGTACCTCGTCGCCTCGTCGGCCGACACCATCCTGGCGCAGCGCCTGGTGCGCGTGCTCTGCCCGCTCTGCCGGGTTCCGGACGAGAGTGCCGCCTCGGCGCGACTGCTCGAGGAGTGGGGCGTCGCCGGCAATGGCTGCATCTACCGCGCCCTCGGCTGTGAGCACTGCCGCCAGACCGGCTACAGCGGCCGCCGTGCCATTGTCGAGATGATGGCCGTCGGGGCCGAGGTCCGGCAGCTCCTCCTCGACCGCCAGGCCACCGGCGCTATCCGCCAGGCCGCCCTGCGGCATGGGATGCGCTCCCTGCGCGACGACGGGTTGCGCCTGGTGCGCGGGGGCGTCACCAGTCTGGACGAGGTCCTGCGTGTGACGACCGCAGGCGAGAGCGCCGAGGAGGGCTGAGCGTGGCATCGTTCAGCTACAGAGCATGGCGCGCCGATGGCAGTGTCAGCCAGGGCCGGCTCGAGGCCGCCAGCCGCCAGGAGGCCCTGGCGATGCTGGGCCGGCAGGGCCTGCAGGCGCTGGCCCTCGACGAGGGCCGTGACGGTGCCGCCGGGGCGGTCCGGCGGAGTGCCTCGCGGCGGGTCCCCGCGGCCGCCCTGGAGGCCTTCACCCGGCAGCTCGCCAGCCTGCTGGCTGCCGGCATACCCCTGGCGCAGGGCCTGCACCTGCTGGCGCACGAGGGCAGCGCCGGGCGCGGCCGCGCCACCTGGCAGGCGGTGCACGACGACGTCGTCGACGGCACCTCCCTGGCGCAGGCCATGGGGCATTGCCCGGAGGTCTTCCCGCAGGTGTACTGCGCCATGGTCAAGGCCGGCGAGACCGGCGGCTTCCTCGACCTGGTCCTCAGCCAGATTGCCGACTTCCAGAGCCGCGAGCGCGAGCTGCGGTCGCGCCTGCTCGGCGCCCTGATCTACCCGGCGGTGCTGGCGGCCCTGGCCAGTGCCGTGGTCGTCTTCCTGATGGTCTTCTTCATCCCGCGCTTCGAGGGCATGTTCCAGGACTTCGGCGCGGCCCTGCCGCCGCTGACCCGCGCCATCGTCTCGGCGAGCCGCCAGGCGCAGCGCTGGGGCCTGCCGGTGATGCTGGCCGTGATCGCCCTGGCCGTCGTCCTGCGCCGCTACCTGGTCGGCCCCTCGGGTCGTCTTCAGGCCGACCGCCTCATGCTGCGCCTGCCCCTGGCCGGCGGCCTGGTGGCGCGGCTGGCGATGACGCGGTTCTGCCGGATGCTCGGCACCCTCACCCAGGCCGGGGTGCCGCTGGTCGGCGCCCTGCGCGTCGCCCGCGAGTCGATCGCCAACCGCGTCCTGGGCGAGGCCGTGACGCGGACCATCGACGCGGTCCAGCACGGCGACCGCCTCGGCGCCAGCCTGGCGAGCTGCCCGGAGCTGTTCCCGTCGACCGTGGTGGCGATGGTCAACGTCGCCGAGCAGAGCGGCCGACTGGGCCCCGAGCTGGTGCGTCTGGCCGACGAGGCCGAGAAGGACCTCGACCGCCGACTGCGCACGGCCGTGGCCCTGGCCGAGCCGGCGCTGCTGTTTGTCATGGCCGCTGTGGTTGGAGTCATCGTGGTCGGCATGGTGCTGCCCATCTTCGCGATTCAGGAGTACATCCAATGACGACAGTGCTTCCGATGTGCCTCTTCCGCCGCCACGCCATGCCGGTCGCGCCGGCCGCCTTGCGTCGGCACGGCTTCACCATGGTCGAGCTGCTCCTGGTCCTGGTGATTCTGGCGACGCTGGCGGCGGTGGTGGTGCCGAAGTTCACCGGCCGCACCGTCCAGGCCAAGATCACCGCGGCCGCCACCGAGATCGCCTCTATCGAGGTCGCCCTCGATGCCTTCGAAATCGACAACGGCTTCTACCCCGAGGGCGCTGACG
>JAGVUW010000544.1 GCA_019136035.1 Verrucomicrobiota bacterium
CCGTCAGGAGATGCTCGACAAGCTCGGCCTGACCGTGGAGAGCACCCCGGATGGGCTCTTCGTCGGTGATGTCGTCGGCGGCAGCCCGGCGGACCGCGCCGAGCTGCGCCGCGGCGACCGCATCCTCGAGGTCAACCAGATCGGGGTCAAGACCCCCGAGGAGGTCATCGAGGCCTTGCGCAAGACCCGCGGCACGACGGCGGTGTTCTACATCGACCGCCGCGGCAGCAAGCGCTTCGTCGGGATCGACCTGCAGGAGAAACCGGCGCCCTGACGGCTCGCCCCCCCCCCGCACTGGCCATCGCCGGCCAGTGCCGGATGGTCCGACAGTCGGGAGACCGGCGGCTCGTGCCGGCGGTCTCCCGACAGCTTTCTGCGGCGCCCCCCAAGGGCTGTTCGAAAGTCCGGTTCTGGCACCCCTTCAGGGTGCATGGCCGTAAATCCGTGATTCCGGGGGTCGTGCTGCGCGCGACCCCCGGCTACGATCTGCCACCCCTCCAGGGTGACCGCCCAGCCGACCCCCCGGCCACACGATATGGTCCCCCTCCAGGGTGACCGCCCGCGCGACCCCCTGACCGCTCGCTGCCGCGCCCCCCGCGGGGCGATGGGAAGCGCCCTGCGGGAATGCTATAGTAGTCGATTTTGGCATGGCTGGAATGCCATCGATCGCGCGGGGACCGCATGGGCGCCGGGTCTCCGGGCGCGGCGGCGTCGGCGCCCGCGGCAGGAGGACGGCATCGTGGCTAAGGCGAAGAAGACGTACCAGGTGGCTCTCGTTCCCGGTGACGGTACCGGCCCCGAGGTTCTCGCCGAAGGGCTGAAGGTCCTGCAGGCGGCCGCGTCGCGGTACGGGTTCGTACTCACCACGCAGGGCTTCGATGTCGGCGGCGAGCGCTACAAGCGCACCGGCGAGGTCCTCCCGGACAGCGTGGTCGCGGAGCTGAAGGCCTTCGACGCCATCTACCTCGGCGCCATCGGCCACCCGGACGTTAAGCCCGGCATCCTCGAGAAGGGCATCCTGCTGCGCCTGCGCTTCGAACTGGACCAGTACATCAACCTGCGTCCGGTGAGGCTCCTGCCGGGCGTCGAGACGCCGCTGGCGAAGAAGGGCCCCGCGGACATCGACTACGCCGTGGTGCGCGAGAACTCCGGCGGTGCCTACACCGGCTGTGGCGGCATCAGCATGAAGGGCACCCCGAACGAAGTGGCCATCCAGGAGATGGTCTACACGCGCTTCCAGGTCGAGCGCTGCCTGCGCTACGCCTTCGAGCTGGCGCGTCGGCGGCACTCGTCGGCGCAGCCGTGGCGGGGCCTGAAGCCGGCGGATGTGGCGGCGGGCAAGACCAGCCAACTGACCCTCTGCGGCAAGACCAATGTCCTGACCTACGTCTTCGACCTCTGGGAGCGCGCCTTCTACGAGATCGCCCGCGAGTACCCCGACGTCAAGACCGACTACTGCCACGTCGACGCCACGACCATGTGGATGGTGAAGAACCCGGAGTGGTTCGATGTGATTGTCACCGAGAACATGTTCGGCGACATCATCACCGACCTCGGCGCGATGACGCAGGGCGGCATGGGCATTGCCGCGGGCGGCAACATCAACCCGTCGGGCGTGAGCATGTTCGAGCCGATCGGCGGCAGTGCCCCGAAGTACACCGGCCTGGGCGTGATCAACCCGATGGCGGCGATCCTGGCCGGCGCCATGCTCCTCGACGAGCTCGGCGAGGCCAAGGCCGCGGCGGCCGTCGAGGCGGCGGTGGCGGCGACCACGCCGAAGATGGCCTCGCAGGCTGCCGGCCGCATGGGCTACTCGACCAGCCAGGTCGGCGACCTGGTGGTGGCGGCGCTGGCCTGACGCGCGCGACCCGCACCTGCCGGGGGCGATGCCATGGGTGGGCGCCACCAGCCGAGTGGCGCTCGCCTGGGACCGCCGAGCGTCGGCGCGGATCCCCTTCACGGGCGCCGTTCCCCGGCGCCCGTGTTCGCGCTCGGCTCGCGCGACCTACCTGCAGCGCCAGACCATGCGCAAGGATGCGCATGCCACCTCCCATCCGGCGCCGTGGGCGCCGGCGGGGCGGAGGTGGGCGCCACCAGCCGAGTGGCGCTCACCCGGACGCGCCGGGCTGGCGGGCGGGCGGCGCCGACAGTATCGTGTCGGCGAGTCCGCGGCAGGAAAGGGATCGGCATGACTACGAGCACTCCGGGCTGGTATGACGCGCGTCACTTCGGGGCCCGTGGCGATGGCCACAGCAAGGACACCGCGGCGCTGCAGGCGGCGCTCGACGCCTGTGCCGCCGGCGGCGGCGGTGTGGTCGTCGTCCCGCCGGGGCGCTACCTGACCGGGACCCTCTGGCTGAAGAGCCACACCGAGCTTCACCTCGCCCCGGGGGCCGTCCTCAGCGGCAGCCCGGACCGCGCCGACTACAACGCCGACGACGCCTTCCCGGAGAACCAGGTCTTCGGCCGTGAGAACGTCACCGGCGCCCATCTGATCATCGCCCGTGCGGCCACCGACGTCGCCATCACCGGCCAGGGGACCATCGACGGCGCCTCCAGCCAGTTCTTCGAGAGCCTGCCGCCCGAGCAGGAGACCCATACCTACCGCGCCAAGGCCTGCAACTACCCCATCCGCGACTGGCGCCCGGCCCAGATGGTCTTCTTCTGCCGCTGCCAACGCGTGGCCGTCCGCGATGTGCACCTCCTGAATGCGCCCTACTGGACCCTCTTCTGCATCGGCTGCGAGGATGTCAGCATCCGCGGCGTGACCATCACCAACCCGCCGCAGACCCAGAACGGCGATGGCATCGACATCGACTGCTGCCGCCGCGTGACCATCAGCGACTGCCGCATCCGCTCGGGCGACGACTGCATCACCCTGCGCGGCAACCCGGGGCCCCTGCCCGAGGCGCAGCCCTGCGAGGACGTGGTCGTCAGCAACTGCGTCCTGAGCACCCCCTGCAATGCCTTCCGCATCGGCGTCGGCGATGGCGAGGTCCGGCGCGCCACCCTGAGCAACCTGGTCATCACCGAGACGCGCACCGCCATCGACATGGTCTGCCGCTACAGCGACCGCGCCAAGCACGGCACGCACATCCACGACGTCTCCTTCAGCAATGTCGTCATCGACGCCGTCCTGCCGCTGCACCTCACCGGCGGCTGCGGGCCGGTGCGGCCGGCGGGCCTCGAGCGCATCCGCCTGGCGGGCTTCACGGTCCGCGCCACCGCCGGGATGTACATCGGCAGCACCGCCGCGGCGCCATTGCGCGAGATTGCCCTGAATGACTGGTCGATGCACCTCACCGGCGGCACCGACAACGAAGACTACGTCGCCGAGCCGCCGACGCCCTTCCCGCTGCACGGCGCCTCCGGCCTGCGCGGCCTGCCGGCCCTGCCCTGCGCCCTCTTCGCCGAGCACGTCCACGACCTCCAGCTCACCGACCTGCGCCTGTACTGGGACGCCCCCCTGGGCCGGGTCTGGCACGACGGCGTCCTGCTGCGCGACTGCAACGGCGTCCGGGTCGTCCAGTCGCAGTTGACGCCGCCGCGGCCCGAGGGTCAGCCCCTGCGGCGGGTGCGCTGCCACCAGGTGACGGTGCTCTGAGGCATGCGCCGGGTAGGTCCACGGCGCCGTCCGTGGACCTCGCCTTGGTCCCCGGCGCCGACGAGTAGGCCGGCGGCGCCGCCCGTGGACCTCGCCTTGGTCCGCGGCGCCGACGAATAGGTCCGCGGCGCCGACGAGTAGGTCCGCGGCGCCGCCCGTGGACCCCGCGGGGAGCCGAACGGAGTCCGGCGTTCCCGGGGAGCGCCACTCGGCTCGTGGCGCCCACCTCCGCCCCGCCGGCGCGCGGTGCGAGTAGATTATGGGCGTGGCACCTGTGCTTCGCGAAGGATCCAGGTCAGGAGAACTCAGCGATGTGGCGCATCCTCTCGGTGGTCCTGCTCATGGCCCTCGTCACTGTCGTCCGGGCGGCGGCGGCGGTCAGCCCGGCCAACCCGTCCTTTGAGGAGGGCACCGCGGCCGGGATGCCGTCGGCCTGGATGCCCTCGGGGCCGTCCTGCACCTGGGAGCGCGGCGGGGCGCATGACGGCGAGCGCGCGGCGGTCGTCCGCGGCAGCGGCGACGACACCACCTACTGGCGTTCGGGCGCCCTGGCCTTCGCGCCCGGCGGGCTGTACCGCCTGAGCTTCTGGGCGCGCAGCCTCGACGCCGCCGGCGGCGGCACCGCGGTCACCGGGCCGGTCTTCTGCAACCGCGACATCGGCTGCCCGCCGAAAGCCTGGACGCGCTACTCGGCGGTCTTCGCGGCCCTGTCGGAGCCGACCCCGGAGCAGTCATGGCTGCGCTTCGGCCAATGGCATGCCACTGGCCGCATTGCCTTCGATGCGATCGCGGTCGAGCCGGTGCAGGCGGTGCATCTGCCGGTGGCCGACATGGTCCTGGGCGAGGGCGAGGCGGTCGCCGGCAACGCTTACGAGTTCGTGGCGCCCCTGGGCGGCGCCGGTCTGAACGCCAGCCGGCCCCTCTCAGAGGCGCGCTGCCACTTCAACTCCAACCGCTGGGTCTTCGGCGCCGACAGCGAGGTGATCTACGCGCACCGCCTCGGCGGCCGCCGGCAGCTCGCCGCCAGCGGCACGATCACCGTCGGCAACTACGTCAGCGGCGGGCTCCGCGTCGAGATCAGCCGCGACGGCCGCGACTGGACCCCCGCCGGGAGCCTGGACGCCGCCGGGTCGCTGGCCTTCGAGGTCCCGGCGGCACTCCTGCCGGCCGAGGCGGTCATGGTGCGCCTGCGGGCCATCGCCAAGGCGAAGGTCGGCGCCGCCGACTCCGACCCGGGGTCGTTCCAGGTGCATGGCTACCGCTACCAGGCCGAGCTCGACGGACCGCCGGCGCAGGGCCTGGGACAGACCCGGTATATCCTCACCCGCGGCCCTGCCGAGGGCTTCCAGGTCGAGGTCGTCGACCTGGGCCAGGCCCGACCCGGCGCCGCCAACGCGGTCACCCTGCGCGTCCGCAACACCACCGGCAAGGCCGTCACCCTCGCGCCGACGACGACCCTGACGGCCGCCGGCCGCGAGCCCGCTACGACGGCGACGACGGCGCCCGTGTCCCTGCCGCCGGGCGAGACCCTGGTGACCTGCCCTTACACGCTGACGCAGACCGGCGATGCCGAGCTGGTGGTGCAGCTCCCGGCGCCGCTCGCCTGGTCGGCCGCGGCGGCGCTGGCCGTGCCGGCCTTCTACGACTCCGGCTACGGCGCCATGCTCCCGGGGAGCACCCCCGACGTCGCCCTGTGGAGCGCCTCCAGCGGCTGGAAGGTCCCGCGTCAGCGCGCCCTGCCGACGGCGCCGGCCGAGGCCCTGGCCCTGAGCGCTGCCGGCAACGAGGCCGAGGCCATCCAGCTCGTCCTGCGGCCGGCGCGGCCCCTGGCCGGCCTGACGGTCACCCCCGGGGCCCTGCGCGGCCCGGCCGGCGCGGTCGTCCCGGCCACGGCGGTGACGGTCCTGCGCGTCGGCTATGTCCCGGTGACACAGAAGACCGACGCCACGGGCGTCGTGGACGACTGGCCGGATCCCCTGCCCCCGCTGGCCGGGCCGCTCGACCTCGAGGCCGGTGTCAACCAGCCTCTCTGGGTGCGCGTCAAGGTCCCCGCCGGCACGCCGGCGGGGGTCTACCATGGCGTCGTGGCCCTGGCCGCGTCGGGCGGCTATCGCGCCGAGGTGCCGATGCAGCTCGAGGTCCATGGCTTCGACCTGCCGCGGCGCCTGACCTGCGAGACGGCTTTCGGCTTCAATCACGGCGCCGTCTGGCTCTACCACGGCCTGACCGACCCGGCCCAGCGCCGCCAGGTCCTGGAGCGCTACTGGCAGTCGTTCAGTGACCACCACATCTCGCCGTACAACCCGGCGCCGCTGGACCCCTTCGTGGTGACCTGGCCCAAGGCCGGGCCGTGGCAGGGCGGCCGCCGCGACGACGAGGTCCGCGCCAGCGGCCAGACCAGCCTGCACCTCAGCGACACCAGCACCACCAGCACCGTCTCGGCGCGCTATGGCGACGCCATAGCGCTATCGCCACGCGGCCTGCGCCTGCGCTGCCGCTACCGCACCGAGGCCCCCGGCCATACCTTCCTCATCACCCTCAATTACCACCGCGGCGGCCAGTGGCTGAGCGGCCGCAACCTCGACCTGGTGATCACCGGGGATGGCTCCTGGCAGACCTTCGAGCGGGACATCACCGCCTTCCCCGAGGGCGCGGACAGCCTCCGCCTGAACCTGTGGGCGACGCGCTGGAGCGCGGCCGGCGAGGCCACGGGCGGCGTCTGGTTCGACGATGTGAGCCTGGTCGACCTCGCCGACAACCGCGAGAGGCTGCGTGGCGGCGATTTTGAGCCGCTGGCGGCGGCCGAGTGGCGGCCGAACTTCGACTGGACGGCGTGGGACGCGGCCATGCAGCGCGCCATCGACGAGTTCGGCTTCAACACCTTCCGGCTGCCGGTCCAGGGGCTCGGCAGCGGCACCTTCCATGCCCGCGACGAGCCGAACCTCGCCGGCTTCGGTGAAGACACGCCCGAGTACCAGGCGGCCATGCCGGCCTACCTCGGCGCCCTGGAGGGCCACCTGCGCGAGAAGGGCTGGCTCGACGAGGCCTTCGTCTACTGGTTCGATGAGCCCGACACGAAGGACTACGCGTTCGTCATGAACGGCTTCCGCAAACTCAAGGAGTGGGCGCCGGGGCTGCGCCGGATGCTGACCGAGCAGGTCGAGGCGGGCCTCATCGGCGGGCCGAATCTGTGGTGCCCGCTGACCCCACAGGTCGACCCCGAGGTGGTGGCGGCGCGGCGTGCCGCCGGCGAGCGCTTCTGGTGGTACGTCTGCACCGGCCCGAAGGCGCCGTATGCGACGCTCTTCATCGACCACCCGGGCACGGAGCTCCGCGTCTGGCTGTGGCAGACCTGGGAGCGTGGCGTCGAGGGCATCCTGGTCTGGCAGACCAACTACTGGACGAGTGGCGCGGCCTACCCGGAGGCCGATCGTCCGCAGAATCCCTACCGCGACCCGATGGGCTGGACCAGCAGCTACAGCACCCCGGCCGGCTCACGGCGGCCCTGGGGCAACGGCGATGGGCGTTTCATCTACCCGCCCGAGGCCGCCGCCGACGCCCGGCCCGCCACGCCGGTGCTGGAGGGCCCCGTCGACAGCATCCGCTGGGAGATGCTCCGCGATGGCCTCGAGGACTACGAGTACTTCGCCATCCTGCGACGGCTCCTCGAGGAACGCGGCGATCGCCTCAGCCCCGAGACGCGCCAGCGCGCCACGGCGCTCCTGGAGGTGCCCCGCGGTGTCAGCGAGAGCATGACCCGCTTCACCCTCGACCCGGCGCCCCTGGAGGCCCACCGGCGCCTCCTCGGACAGGCCATCACCGACCTGCAGCGGCGCTGAACCGGCCGCCGCAGCTTCGCCATCAGGACGACCGTCATGACCAGCGCAGCCAGGCCGCCCGCGGACCGGGGTGGCATCGTGATCGTGGACCGCCGAAGCGGCCGCCGCGTCACCGAGGTCGTCCTCGGCGACCGCTGGATGCGCCTGGCCTACGCCGCGCCGCTGCGGCCGCTGACCCGCATGACGCTCTTCCGCTGGGCCTTCTTCAGCCGCCTCATGGGCTGGTACGCGAACCGGCCACGGTCGCGCCGCGGCATCCGGCGCACCATCGCGGCCCTCGGCATCGACACCGGCGAATTCCGCGATCCGGTCGAGAGCTTCTCAACCTTCAACGAGTTCTTCTACCGACACCTGCGCCCCGAGGCGCGGCCCTTCGACCCGTCTCGCGACGCCCTCCTCTCGCCGGCCGACTGCCGACTCCTGGTCATGCCGGAGCTCACCGGCGAGACCGGCGTGCCGGTCAAGGGCCGCGCCTTCACGGTGCCGGACCTCCTCGGACCCGGCCACGCTGACCTCGCGGAGCGCTTCCGCGGCGGCGCCCTGGCCGTGTGCCGGCTCTGCCCGGCCGACTACCACCGCTTCCACTACCCCGCCGACGGCACCGAAACGCAGCACTGGACCGTCCCCGGCCGGTTCGACTCCGTCAACCCCATGGCCCTGGCCCTCGGCCTGGAGGTCTTCACCCACAACCGCCGACAGGTCAGCCTCCTCGACCTCGAGGCCTTCGGGCCCTGCGCCTTCGTCGAGGTCGGCGCCTTCGGCGTCGCCGGCATCGTCCAGACACACCCGCGCGGCGCCTTCACACGCATGGCCGAGAAGGGGTACTTCACATTCGGTGGGTCGACCCTGGTGCTGGTCTTCACCCCGGGGAGCGTGGCCTTCGCGGAGGACCTCGTCGACAACAGCCGCGCAGGCCTGGAGACCCTGGTGCGCTGCGGCGAGACGATCGGGCGGCAGCCGGGCTGACCAGGGGAGGAGTGTATTAAAGGATAACGCCCCGGCAGGTGGGAAGAGAGGAGAGAGGAGAGGAGGAGGGAGGACCCTGCCGGGGCATTAACTTTTCAAAGACCGCTGGGCTTTTCTTTATCGCCTTCCGGGGTGTCAGCCCGGTTCCTTCTACACTGGGTCAGACCACCCCCGGGGTGCTCGGTTCCGCGAGTCGGGCCGTTTTCCGGAAAAAACCGCCGGCGGCGCCATAACCGCGGCAGTACCAGGAGTCATGACGATGGCCAGGACGGATGCGTGCGGCAGGTATGGCAGGGGCCGGCTCCGGCGAATGGCCCTCAGCGGTGCCCTGATCGCGTTGGTGACGGCGGCCGTGGCGGCGGCGGCCGACGCGGTGGCGGTGCCGGTCGTGCGGAATGGCGGCCTCGAGGAGGGCGATGCGTCGCCCGTCGGCTGGGCGGCGACGCATGGTGAGGAGGGCACCGGCACCTGGAGCTGGGATACGCAGACCGTCCGCGAGGGCGCGCGGGGTTTCCGGCTGCGCAAGGACAACGCCGAGGGCTTCAGCGCCCTGGTGTCGGACTTCGTGGCGGTGGAGCCCGGCCGCGAGTACGAGGTGACCGGCTGGATCTTCCTGCATCGCCGTTCCGCGGCGGGCGTGTATTTCATGGTAACCCAGCACGGCCCCGACAGCGCCGAGCAGGACCTGCCGAACACCTTCGGGGCCGCGCGTGAGCGCCATGCGCCGGGCGTGTGGAAGCAGGTCCGGGCGCGGGTCGCGGTGCGGCCGCCGAACACGCGTGTGCGGGTGCATGCCCTGGCGGCCTTCGGGCCGTGCGAGGTCACCTGGGACGACCTCCGTGTGGTGCCGGCGGGACCGCCGCCGCCGGTGCGCTATGAAGCCCCCTCGCCCGAGGTCGTGCCGGATCTTGCGGCGGCGCAGCGGGCGCTGTCGGCACGGCCGCGGTCGCAGGCGCGGGTGGAGATCCGGGACGGCCGACCCCGCCTGCTGGTGGATGGCCGCCTGACGCCGCCGTGTTTCTATGTGGGGCCCTTCCACACCCCCGACCGCGCCCAGATCGGCGACTTCCGGCGCGCCGGCGTGCGCGTCTACCTCATGCCGCTGATCATGGGCCGCGGTGTCTATGGCGACAAGGGACCGTGGCTCGGCGCCGGTCGTTACGACTTCGCCGAGGTCGACGAGCTGCTCTGGCGCGTCCTGCGGGTCGATCCCGAGGGCTACGTCATCTTCTACCTCGCCTGCGACCCGTACCGCGACTGGGGCGCGGAACATCCCGAGGACGTCTCGTGGGATCAGCATGGCCAGCCGGCGATCGTCGGCATGCACCCGAAGCGCTGGGGTGGCCAGCCCGGGGACGGCGAGCGCTTTGGGCCAAGTCTGTTCTCGGAGCGCCTCCGGCAGGAGACGGCCGAGGCGCTGCGGGCCCTGGTCGGGCATGTGTCCGCCAGCGAGCCCGGCAAGGCCGTCGTCGGCTACCACGTCGCCGGATCCAACGACGGCCAGTGGTTCCACTGGCAGCGCCTGGACCCGAAGGACCTGCACCTGGCCGACTACAGCCCGGCCGCCCAGGGCAGCTTCCGCGACTGGCTGCGCCGGCGCTATGGGAATGACGAGGCGGCCCTGCGGCGCGCCTGGGCGCAGCCGGGCGTCGGCTTCGACAGCGCGGCGGTGCCGGCAGCCGAGAGGCTCTGGGGAAAGGGCGTCATCACCGACCCGGGCCGCGATCAGGACCTCCGCGACTACAACCGCTTCTACAGCGAGGGCGTTGCCGAGACCGTCCTGCACCTCTGCCGGACCCTGCGCCAGGCCAGCCCGACGCCAGTGCTCCTGGGGACCTACTACGAGGACATCACCTGCAACAGCGCCAACCACATCGCCCTGGGGCGCCTGCTGGAGTCGCCGGATATCGACTTCCTGGCCGGCCCGGCTGCCTACAGCCTGCGCCTGCCCGGGTACAGCGGCGCCGTGAGGTCGGTGTTCGGGTCGACCCTGCTGCATGGCAAGATCTACCTCACCGAGCAGGACTGGCGCTCATGGCACTCAGGGCCGCGGGATCCTCTCTACGACGCCAATGTCGGCCGCGCCGAGACCGCCGAGGCGCACAACGCCATGGTTCGGCGCGAGTCCGGGATGATGCTGGCCTTCGGCCAGGGCACCTGGTGGTACGACATGTCCGGGGGCTGGTTCCGCGACGACGGCATCATGACCGCGATCCGCGAAGCGCGGGCGGCCTTTGAGCAGGACCTGGTCCTGGGCGGCGTACCGCGGGCCGATGCGGCCATGGTCGTCAGCGAGGCCGGCAGTCATGCGATGCTGCCGGCGTCCGCGAGCCTGATGCGCTGGCACGGCGTGGTCAACCAGGTGCAGCAGTTCAACCAGTCGGGGGTGCCCTACCGTGTGCTGCTCTGGGAGGACTTCGGCCGGCGGCCGCTGCCGGACCACCGCCTGGTTGTCTTTGTGAACTGCTACGAGGTGAGCGCGGCGCAACTGGCGGCGCTGGACGCCCTGCGCCGCGATGGCCGTGTGCTGGTCTTCCTGCACGCGCCCGGCATGATGGGCCCCGGCGACCCCGCCGCGGCGGTGACGCGCGTGACCGGCCTGGCGGTCGAGGCGATCCCGGGCGGCGCCCGCCTGGGCGCGGCCATGCTGCCGGTGGCGGACCCGCTCCTGGCCGGCACCGACGGCGTGCTGGCGACCACCCTCGGGGATGGCTGGCCGGCCTTCGCAGTCACGGACCCGTCGGCGACGGCCCTGGCGCGCTACCCGCAGTCCGAGGCGGTCTCGCTGGCCTACCGGCGCTTCCCCGACCACATGGCGGTGTTCGGCGGGTGCTTCACGCTCTCGGACCAACTCCTGCACAACCTGGCCCAGGCCGCCGGGGCGTGGTGCGTCGCGGCACCGGGCGACGCGGTGTACGCCAACGAGGACTTCCTGACCATCCACGCCATGCACGCCGCCGACGGCGGGCGCAAGCGCCTCACCCTGGCGCGGCCGGCGCGGGTGGTCGACCTGAGCAGCGGCGCGGTGGTCGCCGAGCGCACGGCGGTCCTGGAGGTGACGATGGCCTTCGGCGAGACGCGCTGGTTCCGCCTCGAGGCACCCTGACGGCGCGTCCTCCACGGGCCGTTCACCGCCAGTTCCGGCGGCTCCGCCTCAGCCGCCGGCCGCCGGCCATGCGCCGGGGAGCTGTCGCGGCGTCGCGGCGGACCGGTCGGCCGGCGTCAGGCCCGGGTGCAGGCCGATGCGCTGGGCGGCGGCAGCGCCGCTGCGGCGGAGCTCGGCGTTGACCAGGACGGTCCGGCCGGGGGAGGTGGTCCGGCGGCGCGGGTGGCGCTGCTCGTAGTAGGCCTCGAGGCCGGGGTCGCCGGCGCGGACCAGGGCCTCGACCTCGGGCGAGGCCTGCTCCTGCTTCTCGAGGAGGCTCCGGAAACCCGCGATCATGCCGAGGGCGAAGTCACGGCGGCCATGACGGCCCATCGGCCGGCCGCGCCGGAAACGCGCCCACTCGCTGTCGATGGTGCGCCGGATGACGCCGTGGGTGTAGTGCGCCACCTGCACATTCGAGCGGCGACCCATGATCTCGAGCGCCCGGCCGACCCGACCGGTCTCGGGGACCGCCATGGGCACCCAGATCGTGCGCACGTTGTAGTGCGTGAGGATCAGGCTGGCCAGGGCGTGGTCCTCGAGGCTGTGACGGTGCGACGGCGCGCCCAGGACGATGCTGACGTAGTCCGCCGCCGGCGCCGCGACGTCGACCTGATAGCGCGCCATCAGCTCACGGGCCTTCGCCAGGGCACTCTCGGCCTCATGGCGGTTCGGGCTCTCCGAAAGCGCCAGGAGCTTGCGCACCCGCGCCATGATGCGGTCGTCGTCGGTCGCCTGGCCCTGCAGCACCGCCTCGTCCAGAGTCGGGTAGCTCCCCGAGGCGCGTGGATTGGCCTTGAGGGCCTCGCAGCAGCGCCGGAAGGTCTCGCCATGCGGCGTGTCGTCGGCACGCAGGACCTCGTCGGCAATCTGGTGTGCCATCTCGTGCCGCAGGACATCGACCACGGCGTACCACGGGTGCTCGCCGATGCAGCGCTCGCTGATGTGGATGGCACGCACCGGCGCCGGCACCCAGGCGCCGAGGCGCTGGCGGTCCGGGACGATGCTGAAGCCGGGCCGGCGAACGAGGCGCCGCAGCTCCGGCGGCAGGCCCGCCGCCGCGATATCCCACTCGATCTCCAGGGATGCCACCAGGCGGCGGTGCGTCTCGGGGTCGGAAAAGGCCGTGTTGATCATATCACTTGCCGATGCAGAAGCGTGAGAAGATCATGCCGAGGAGGTCGGGGTCGTGGGTGCGGCCGGTGATGCGGCCGAGGGCCGCCAGGCCGGCGCGCAGGGCCACCGCGGCGAGTTCCCAGGCCTCGCCGCGGCAGCGCGCCGCGGCGTCGGCGAGCTCGCCG
>JAGVUW010000377.1 GCA_019136035.1 Verrucomicrobiota bacterium
ACAGGCCTGGCGGGCCGAGTACCCGTTCGAGCCGCACTACGCGGCCGTCGGCGGCGGACGCCTGCACTACGTCGACTGCGGCCAGGGCGCGCCGGTGGTCATGCTGCATGGCAACCCGACGTGGTCCTTCATGTACCGGCACCTCGCTCAGGCCCTCGCCGGCAGCCACCGCGTCGTCGTGCCGGACCACATCGGCTGCGGCCTCTCGGACAAGCCCCAGGACTGGTCCTACCGCCTCAAGGACCACGTCGCCAACCTCGAGACCCTGCTCAACGGCCGGCTCGGTCTCGAGAAGATGACCCTGGTGGTGCATGACTGGGGCGGCGCCATCGGCATGGGCTACGCCACGCGCCACCCCGACCGCATCGAGCGCCTGGTCATCCTGAATACGGCCGCCTTCCTGCTGGGGCGCTGTCCGTGGCGCATCCGCGTCTGCACCTGGCCGGGCTTCGGCACCCTGGCCATCCGCGGCGCCAATGCCTTCGCCCGCGCCGCCCTGCGCATGGCGGTCGGAAGCGGCCACCGCCTCGACGGGACCACCCGGGCCGGACTGCTCTACCCCTACGACTCCTGGCACAACCGCATCGCCACCCTGCGCTTTGTCCAGGATATCCCCCTGCGTCACAGCCACCCGACCTGGGACGTCCTCGCCACCATCCAGAAGAACCTGCACCTGCTGGCGGAGGTCCCGATGATGATCTGCTGGGGCGATCAGGACTTCTGCTTCCACGACGGCTTCCTGGCCGTCTGGCAGAGCTACTTCCCGCAGGCCGCGGTGCATCGCTTCGCCGACGCCGGCCACTACGTCCTCGAGGACGCCGGTGACCGCATCATCCCGCTGGTCAAGGGCTTCCTGGGCGCGCCGGACGCCGCCGCGGCGGCGGGTGCGGCAACGGCCGCAGGCCGTCAGGGGGCATCGTGAACCGTCGCCGCGCCATCGCGGCGGCGGCGACGCTGCTGGTCGTCGTCGCGGCCGTCTGGCTGGTGCGACGGCCGGAACGGGTCAACGCCTGGCCCATCCGCAACCTCCCCGTGGATGCGGGGCCGATCCTCTGCTTCGGCGACAGCCTGGTCGAGGGGGTCGGCGCCAGTGCCGCGAGCGAGACCTACCCGGCGCAGCTCGGCGTCCTCCTCGGCCGGCGGGTCGTCGCCCATGGCGTCGCCGGCATGACCACCCAGGACGGCCGCCGACGCCTCGACGAGAACCCGGCCCTGCGCGCGCCGCTGGTCGTGGTCACCCTCGGCGGCAACGACATCCTGCGCCGGACGGCCCTGGATGAGACCCTGGCGAACCTCGAGGCGATCTTCGCGGAACTGCAGGACCGCGGCTGCGTGGTGGCCTACTGCGAGGTCCTCGGCGTCGTCGCCGGCAAACGCGCCAAGCGCCACCGCGAGCTGTGCCGCCGCCTCGGCGTCATCCTCATCCCGGATGTCCTCGACGACATCCTCGGCCAGGATGACCTGATCTCGGACAGCATCCACCCGAACGACCAGGGCTACCGCCTCATGGCCGGCCGTGTGGCCGCCGTCCTGGAGCCCTTCCTCAGCGGCTCCGCCCCGTAGCCTTCGCCTTCGCCTTGCCCTTGCCCACGGCCTTCGTCCGGCCCTTGGCGGCTGCAGCGGCGGCCTGGGGCCAGCCCTCGGCCTCGAGGCGGGCGCCGACCTCGAGGAGCACACGCACGTCCCGTTCATCGAGACTGCCATCGGCGAGCAGCCCTGAGTTCATCAGCAGGTTGGCATCCTGCGCGGCGGCCTGGCCAAGGCAGCCCCAGACCTCCTCCGGACCCAACCGCGGCGCCGCCGTGTCGGCCTGGCAGCCCCAGACGCCGGGTGTCATGCTGGCGCTCAGCTCGCGCGGCTTCGACGCGGCCGGCGGCAGAGCGTCGATGCCATCGGCCGTGTAGGGCTCGGCCGGCGCCAGGAAGTCCTCGGTGCCCAGCAGGCCATCGCGATAGGCCACCAAGACCTGCGGCTGCAGGCTGTGGATGTGGTCATAGAGGTCCTGGCAGTGGAAAGACGCCGGGTCGCCCGAGCGCGGCACCTCGATGCCGTCGAGCCAGATAGCGGCGACCGGCCCATAGCCGGTGAGCAGCTCGTGGATCTGCTCGCCGACGAAGTCCAGGTAGCGCTCCAGGTCATGCGCGGCGCCATAGCAGTAGCTCGGCTCGGCCGGGTCGTAGGCGGGGCGCGCATGGCCGCCCCAGGCGTCGTTGTTCGGGGCATGCGGGTGCCGCCAGTCGCGGCCGTGTGAGTAGTACAGGCACAGGCCGATGCCGTGCGTCTCGCAGGCCACCGCCAGTTCGCCAACCAGATCGCGGCGCGCCGGCGCCGTGGCGCTGCTGAAGTCGCTCGCCTGCGTGTTCCACAGGCAGAATCCGTCGTGGTGCCGCGCCGTCAGGTTCACGTAGCGCATACCGCAGGCGATGGCGAACTCGACGATGCCCATGGCGTCGAAGCCGTCGGCCGTGAAGGACTCCTTCAGCCGGGCGTACTCCGCCACCGGCACCGCCTGGCGGTACTGCATCCACTCGTGCCGGCCGGGAATCGAGTAGAGC
>JAGVUW010000002.1 GCA_019136035.1 Verrucomicrobiota bacterium
TCCGGCCACCGCCTACGCCCGCGCCGGCAAACGCCATATGGCCATCGTCGCCGGCGGCGCCCCCGACGTCCTCCTGACCAAGGCCTTCGACATGGCCCAGACCAGCACCGTCAAAGCCGCGACGCCGGTCGATTTCGAGGCGCCGTGGCTGCCGCTGCGGGCCCGCGTCGACCTGACCGGCAGCCCCATCCACTCGGTGGTCTTCTGGGATAGCCAGGCAATGCCCTGCGCCACCTTCGAGCCCATCCACCCGCGCATCACCCTCGCGACCGGCCAGGAGTGGTCCACCGGCATGACCTGGACGGCAACACCACGCTGAAACAGCCGGGCCGCCACGCCGGCCCGGCCGCAGGGCACAGGCGCAAGCCAACACCGCAAGGCGCCCGGTCGGAACCTGGGAGGCACAGGATGCATCGATGGCACCGGCTGATTCTCGCGGCGTGCGTATGGTCTGCCGTCGGCAGCGCTGCCACCCTGAACCTGGTCCGGAATGGGAGCTTCGAAGAGACCGATGCGGCCGGCTGGGCCTCCGGATGGGCGCCGTGGCCCGAGACGCTGGCACCCGGCGCCTCGGTCAGCATCGACGAGAACGTGGCCCACACCGGCCGGCGGTCGTTGCGCATCACGCATCGCGACCAGAGCGCCTACTCGCGAGCCGACCAGGTGGTGCCCGTGACACCGGGACGGCAGGTCATGATCTCCTGCTGGATCCGCGCCGCCGACCTCGAGCCGGTCTCGCCCGCCGGGGGGGTGCGCCTCTTCATCGGACGGGATGGCTCCGGCAACCCCTTCCGCTCACTTGAGCCGGTCCAGACACGAGGGTCCTTCCCGTGGACACGCTGCGAGATCGGCCCGGTGGCGATCGGCGACCAGACCCGCCTGGCCTTCCTGCCGTACCTGCACCGGACCTCCGGCACCGTCTGGTACGACGACATCGAAATGGTCGAGGTCACCCCGGACATGGCCCGGCGTATCTCGCAGATGCGTGTCCGCAACCTCCTCCTGGCCGACCTCCGCCTCGTCGAGCAGTCTTGCCGCGAGGCCGGCGACGCGACGGCCCTGGCCGAGGTCGCGACGGCCATGACGCGCCTCAGCGAGACGGAGGACCTTCCGACCGCCGGTCTGGACCGCCACCGCGGGCCGCCCTTCTGCCCTCAGCATCAGGAGGTCCACGCCATCCTCGCGCGGGCCCTCGCCCGGCGTCACCCCGGCCGTGATCTGGTCGTCTGGCGGACGGACCCGTTTGCACGGCAGCCCCACCTGGCCCTGCCGCCGGTGTCGACCGACGCCGGTCCGATTGCGGTCACGGCCCTGCGCCGCGACACCGAGCAGATCGCGCTGAACCTGACCAACACCACCGCCGCGGCGCTGCCGGTCCGCCTGGCGCTGGTCGGACTGGATGGCGCCGTGGAGGGCGTCTGGCGCGAGGTCATACCCGTGGAAGTGCGCGATGGCATCCTCATCGACGACGCCCTGCCGCGGCTGCCGCTCGTCGACGGCGAGGCGGCCGCGGTCGTGCCGCCGGGGATGACCCGCCAGATCTGGCTGGAACTGCGCACCGGCGAACGCACCGGACGACTCGACGGCGCCCTGCGACTGCGCTGGCAGAACCGCACCGCGACAATGCCTCTGGCCCTCCACATCCTCGACCTGGCCTTCCCCGAGCCCTGGCCGCTTAATACCTTTAACTACGCACACCTGTCCTTACGCCCCCTGACTTGCAACCGCATCGCCATCGCCGCCGCGGACCTGGCCCGACATCACATCAATGCCATCATGCCGGAGCACGGCAGCCAGGGCGTGCCGGGGCCGGCCTTTGCACCCGACGGGACGCTCCAGCCTGACCGCATGGACTGGTCGGCCTTCGACGCCACGCTCGCCTATTCCGGCTACGCGCGCACCATCCTGGTCGCCCTCTCGCTGAACCGCCTGAAGACCATGTTCGCCGCCGGCGGCGACGCTCCCGCCTTCGGCAGTCCGGCCTGGGAGCAGCGCGCCGTGGCCTGGGTGCAGGCCGTCGTGGCGGGCCTGCAGTCACGTGGTTTCAGGCATGACCGCGTCCTCTGGGTGCCGACGGACGAGCCCAGCGGCAGCGGCATCGACGACGCCCTCATCACCGGGACCATGCTCCGCAAGGCCGATCCCGGCATCCGCATCTACAGCAATTTCTACCGCGCTGCCACGCCCGAGGAAGTCCTCCGACTCGACCCCGTGATCGACGTCTGGGCGCCGCACCTCGATTGCCTCAGCGACGCCTACCTGCCCACCTGCACGGCCCGCAACAGGGCCCTCTGGGCCTACCGCGTGCAGGGCAAGGATACCCCCCCGGCCAGCGTCCGCGGCGCCTTCTGGCGGCTCTTCGAGACCGGCGTGACCGGGTACTCCTTCTGGACCTACACCGATGCCAGCCCGGACCCGTGGGATCCCTACGACACCAGCCAGCACGACTACCACGTCGTCTACGACGGCGACCCGACCGAGATGGTGCCCTCCAAGCGCTGGGAGGCCTGGCGTGAGGGCGTCGAGGACTACGCCCTGCTGTGGCTGCTGGCCCGGAGCCCTGCTGAACCGCGCGGTCGCCCGTGAATAGATCGAAACAGGGGCGTCCTAGCGTATCGTAAGGGCCTGTGCCCTTGTTGATGGATTCGCGGGCGGTCACGCCACACGATCCGGTGGAGAGGGCGAAATGCCCGGGAACTGAGCCAACCGGACCCACTCGTAGAGCCCCTGTGGAGCATGTCATGGCAACCGATCTTCTGGCCGGCTTCGCGGATGTCGACATCACGCCACGGACGCTGCCGGTGCGCGCCTATCGGGCGCTGGCGCACGAGGTACTCGACCCACTCTATGCTCATGCTGCCGCCTTTCGCTGTCGCGACGCGGTGTTTGCGGCCGTCTCTCTGGACGTGGTGATTGTCGAGTCTGGGGTGGTGGAAGCCATCCGACGGCGCAGAGCGACGACCGTGTCCAGGTCGTGTCCACGCGCCTCCGCATTCCCTATCGCGACTTTGACGACGCAGAACGGCAGTTTGAGGACCCGGACGTGCATCGCAACGTCTTCCAGGGGCTGATCCGGGATGGCTGGTACAAC
>JAGVUW010000132.1 GCA_019136035.1 Verrucomicrobiota bacterium
ACGGCGCCGCGCTGGCGGGGATGATCTCGATCAGGCGGCCATCCAGGGCGGGCACGACCAGGGCCTGGGAGAGATCGACCGCATGGCGGCTGATGAGGTCGCGGGCCAAACGCCCGGCGGCCGCCGGCAGGGTCACATGGCGCTCGTCCTGCGTCAGGTTGACGACGATGGCCAGGGTCTGTTCCCCGCGCGTCCAGACGTAGGCGCGGACCTCCTGGCCATCGGCGCCGCCGATGGCCAGGGCGTCGTCCTGCCGCCGGCCGTCCCAGAGGTACGGCCCGGCGGCGGCCAGGATGGCATTCCAGGCGGCCAGGCGATGCAGGTAGCGCCCGTCGACGGCGCCGTCGTCATGGCCGCCCCAGAAGGAGATGCCGCGGGCGCCCTGGCCGATGATGGCGAGCATCTGGGCATGGAGGAGCTGCGGGTCACTCCAGGGGGTGGAGGCGCCGAGCGGGTAGATGACCGTCGAGCAGAAGACCAGGGGCTGTGTCACCACGGCCAGGCTGTCGCGGACGGTGTCGATGCCGGCCTCGATGGTGAAGATGCCGCCGTCGCGGCTCCACATCTTGGCGTAGGTGTCCGGCAGGGTGTAGTGCGGCACCTCGGGCTCGGTGAGGTAGGCGGCGGCCTTGGAGATGTCAATCTGAGCCGACACGAGGGTGTTGTTGTAGTTATACCCGGCGACCCACGCCTGCAGGGCGCACTCGGGCCGGGCCCGCCGCGCTGCCTCGCCGATGACCTTGACATAGCGCGCCCCCTGGTCGCAGCGGAAGTCGATCCACGGGCGGTGGTAACGGCCGTCGGGCTGGACATCCTTGGGCCAGTCGACGTCGGCGTGGCCCGTCCGTTGCACGAACGCGTCCCGGCAGCGCTCGCAGAAGCATCGTGCCGGGGCGCACTCGTAGTCCAGCATGAAGCCATCCGCGCCGGTCTCCTGCAGGCGCTGAGTGAGCGTCTCCAGGAAGCGCCCGTAGGTGCCCGCGGCGGCCGCGATGACCTCGGGGCAGAAGGTGGTGTAGCGGCTCGGCTCGGTGGCCGCCTCGGAGGGCTCCGGGACAACGTCGGCCGGGCAGTGTGATGAGTACGGCCACCACGAGCTGAGATTGCTGTGGATGCCGAGGGCACGGGCGGGGGCGTAGACCTCCGAGGCGGTATGCAGGTGCAGGCGCTTCACGCCGACCTCCTGGTACTGCCGCAGGATGCGGTCGAGGAGGACGCCGCCGCGGGGCCCGTCCATGTGCAGGCTGGCGCCCTCCCAAAGCGACAGCCCGAGGTGGCGCGGGTCGACCGTCGCGGGGAGTGCCGGCAGGGGCGGCAGGACCATGGCGCGGATCTGCGTCCAGGGGCCGGGCTTGCCCTGGCACGTGAGCCGTGCCCGCAGGCGCCCGGGCTCCTGGTGGCTCGGCCGGCAGTGCAGAAACAGCGCCGGCGTCCGGCGGCTGCGCGGCCAGCCATACCAGCCCGTCTGGTCGCCCTTGGGGCGGTCGACGCCATGGAAGTCGGCCGGTATCACGAAGGTGTCCGGGAAGTCGATCGTGAAGCGCACCATGCCGCCGGAGCGCGTCGTGCGCACCGGCAGGGGGAGGTCCTCGGCGACGAGGTCCTCGGGCATGAGATGCTCGCTGGCCTCGACATCGAGGCGGAGCTGCTTGGCCGAGTGGACCGGGTCGCGGTTCTCGTAGATGAGGCAGACGCGCTGCCAGGCGCCCTCGGCGAACCACAGGGTGCTGCTCGTGGACTCACTGAGGACATTCGGCCAGAAGGCGACGCCGAGCAGGGCGGGGTCCAGCTCGCCCTGGAGGCGGGCGGCGTCGACGCTGGCGGCCAGGCGGGCCTCGAGGTCGGCCGGCGACCCGACCACGACATTGTCGAGATGAACGGCGATGGTCCGGTTGCCGCGGCCGTGGTCGTTGTCAAAATCCGGCTTGGCTGCCGAGCGCGGCATGTAGCCCTTGCCGACGATGAGCCGGCAGGGCCCGCGCCACTCGGGCAGGCGTGCGAGGGCCACGACCTCGGCCGGCTCCTCGCCAACCGGCGCCATGGCCAGACGCACGCCGGCATCGTCGATCAGGAGGCGGACGCGGTACCAGGTATCCGGCACCGGCCGCAGGCGCTCGGCCAGCGTCATAAACTCGCCGCCCGGCGACTGCTCCAGGCGCAGCCCGTAGTGCAGGCTGAGCATGACGCGCACATACGCGGTCGGGCCCCAGTACAGAATCAGACTCGGCGACCATGACGCCGACGGGTCGCTGAGGTTGTTGATGTCAACCTGGACCTGCGCCACGCCCTCGGGGAGGTCGCACTCGAGGTGGTTGTAGACATTCTCGTCGCCGCCCAGGACGAGGACCTGGCGCTGGCTGTCCAGGGCCAGAGTGCCCTTGGGGCTGACGTCGCGAGTCCAGCGCGGATGGAGTTCCGGGCCCGAGAAGTCGTCGAGCCAGTCGCTGTCCTGACACCAGGCCGTGAAGGCCAGACACACCGCCCCGAGGAGAACCCGCCGCAGCCGTCGCACTGTCGTCATAGAATAGCCTTCCCGAGTTCGCTCCGGGGCCGCCGCGGCCACCCCGCCGCCGCGGCCATCCTGCCGTCAGGGCTGTTCGTAGAGCACAAAGACGCCATCCAGAGCCGGCACGGTCACCCGGCCGCCGACCACTGCGCCGCTGAGAACCTCGCGGCCGGTGCGCCCGCCGCCGTCGATGGTGACCTCGATCGGCGCCAGGCCGCGGTTGGTCAGGCCGACCAGGACGCGGTTGCCGTGGGCGAAGGCGCGATGGAAGAGCGTCGGCGGCCCGGCGACCGCCACGAGGTCGTCGGCGCGACGGCCGTCCCAGACCACGTCCTCGCCGGCGGCCATGATCCGGGCCAGGTCCGCGAACAGCGCCTGGTGGCGGCCGTCGAAGAAGGTCAGCATCCAGAAATCCAGGCCGCGGACGCCCTGCGCCAGGTGGGTCTTGGCCTGCCAGCGCAGGTAGTCCGGGTGGGTGTAGGAGTCCAGGACGCCCGAGCCGATGTTCAGGCAGGGCGCCAGGGGGGTCTTCCAGGGGTTGTCGACGGTGGCCTCGACGCGGTTGAAGGCCCAGGTCAGACCGAAGGGCTTCGTCCAGGTCTCCTCGTCCTGGGCATAGACGCCGTTGGCCATGCTGGCGATGTCCAGGTGCGGCAGGAACTCGCGCGGGTCATAGCCATACTCGAGTTCCTCGAGGAGGCGTCGCTGGTAGGTCTCCCGGTCGGGGCCCTCGGCCTGGCGTTCGTAGAGGGACATGGTGAACCACGAGAAGAGGAGGGCCGCGGGATTGCCGGCCTTGACCGCCTCGCGAATGGCCTCGACGTGGCGGCCGCCGTTCCAGGTATGGAAGCTCAGCCAGCGCTCGCGCAGGGCCCCCTCGGGACGGGCCGCGGCAGGCCAGTCGACGGCGGCGAGGGCGAGGCCCTCGCGGGCGAGGAAGGCATCACGGCAACGCTCGCACCAGCACTCGCGGTGGATGCCCTCGTGGTCGAGGTCAAAGCCGTCCCAGCCCTCCTGAGCGAGGCGTTCACGGATGGGGTGGAAGACCTCGTCACGATGCTCGGCGGCGTAGGTCGGACACCACTGCCAGCGCTGCCGCCGGCGGTCGCCGGTCACCGGCGTGCCATCGGCCGCGAGGCAGGCCTTCGCCGGGTCGTCGGTCGAGGTCGGGTAGACCGAGACGTCGTAGTTCCACATGCTGGCCAGGCTGACCATCATGCCATGCTCGCGGGCCGCCGGGATGTCCCGCGGCGTGGAGAGCACCAGGCGGCCGACGCCGAGCGCCGCGAGCTGGGCCACGGTGCGGCGGCGAAGGTCGTCCTCGAGGGCCTTCTCGGCGTCGGCGACGCCGGGCTGGAGGACGCTGTAGGCCCAGACGCCAAGACGCGAACGCCGCGGCATCGGCGCCGCCGGCGGCCGCGGCAGGACGGTCAGCGCCGCCGTGCACCGCCGACCGGCGCCGCCCTGCGAGAGGGCCTGCCAGGCCAGCGAGTACGTGCCCGGGGCGGCCTCGCAGCGCAGATACAGCACCATCGGATGACCGCTGAAGGTGTGCCAGCCGGTCTCCGGGGCCACCGCCGCCTCGTCGGGGAAGTGGAAGACATGCCGGACGACCTCGGCGCCGTCGCCCTGCAGCCGGGTGGACTCGTGACGCAGACGCGGCGTCCAGCCGTCGGCGCAGGGCAGGTACGGGGCGACCACCTCGACCGCGGCCGGGAGCTCCAGGACCAGGCCGAGCTGGACGGCGCCGACGCGGCCCTCGTTGCGCATGTGGAAGGCGACGCGCTGGAAACCGCCCTGGGCCATGAACAGGCCGCGCTGTTCCTTGATATTGGGGGCGAAGTCCCAGCGCAGCGTGTCGGGGTCGTTGCGCTCGACCCGCGGCGCCCCCAGCTCGAGCGGGCGGCGCTCGTCGCCGACCAGGATGGCCGCGTCGCGCAGGAGCACGGCGTCGGTGGCGGCGGCATGGGTGAGAGTCAGGGTGTTCTCGCCGGCCTGGACCATGCCGCTGATATCGAAGAGGTAGCCCAGCCCGCCGAGGTCGTCGCGCGGGTCGCTGTCGATGGCCGGCTGGGCCGGCAGCGCGAAGGCATTCGGCGCGTAGATCGAGGAGCCCCGCGTCACGAACTCGTCAGGCTTGTTCACCGCCTCGGCCTTGCCCAGGCCCTGGCCATTGACCGCCAGACGCAGGACGCCGCCCGAGTGGCTCAAGGCACGGTACCGCAACGCCGCCTGAAGAAAGAGCCGCACCGGCCGGCCGGCAGCGCCGTCGAGGACAAAGCGCGCCTCGATGACATGCGCCGAGGGCAACACCACGACCGGGCCGTGCGGACGGTCGTTCAGAGTCCGGACCAGCTCGGCATCCGCGCCGGCGAGAGGCAGGCCCAGCGAAAACAGCAGTCCTGCCAGCAGCCATCGCATCGATGTCATGAACGCTCGACTCCTGTAGTGTGGAAGCCCCGTTAAAGGACAGCGCCGACGCGATTCTGCAACCAGTGCCGGCGGGCGCAAGTGACTACCCATAGGAGCTTGCCTGCCCATCGGGTGGTCGGGCGCGTCCGTCCGGGCGGCCTGTTTCGCCGGCACTGTAACGCTTTCCACCGTCGGCCGGGGCGGCGGCCGGTGGAAGGGTGCCCCATGGGCGTGACGGAAGAGCCCTGGGTGCGTGGTTCTGCGCCCCGGGTTCGGTTCGTCCATTGGAGTCCGACCTGTCTTCGTAAGCTTGCTTGCTGCTGACTCCCATGTGATGATGCGCGTGAAGACGGGCTTGAGCCCAAGCGTTCCTGAAGCCGGCCACAGATGGGTATTCCGCCAAACCGGCTCGCCGGGGTGGGGAATACCCGGTGCGTGTGGGAACAGGCTTGACTCCAAGCGTTCCTACGGCCATATAGGGACATTCCGCCAAACCGGCTTGCCGGGGTGGGGAATGCCCGGTCGCTCTTGTGCAGAAAGGTGCTCCTCATGGCCGCCAGCCCGCCTGTCACCCACCTCTTCGACTTCGAGTTCACGAACGACCGTATGCGCCCGTACGTCATGGCCGAGTTCGCCGCCCACGGCGCCGGCAATCTGGTCCTGACCGACACCCTCATACGCGAGATCGTCAAGGCGCCCGGGTTCGCGAAGGCCCTCCACAAGGACCTCCAGGCCACCGGCATGCGGTTCGTCGATGCCCACGCCCCCTTCGGCACGGTCGAAGACCTCAACCTCCCCATCGCGGCCCTGCGGCCGGCCATGCTCATCCGGCAGAAACTCGCCCTGGAGATCATCGCCGATTTCGGCGTCGACAGCATTACCTGCCACGTCGGAAACACACCCGCCGAGTTCGCCGAGTTCTCCCTGGACTGCCTGCAGGACAGCATCATCCGTTCGCTGGATGAACTCCTGCCCGTGGCCGAAAAGCTCGGCATCACCATCGCCATCGAGAATATCTGGTTCGCCACCAGCACCCCGGAGAAGCTCCTGGCGGTCGTGCGGCACTTCGACTCCGACCACCTCGGCCTCTGCTACGACGCGGGACACGCCAACCTCATGGCCAAAGACCGCGGCGTCGAGACCGCCAACCCGGTCGATGCCTGGAAGCGCTTCGGGCCCATCCCCTACGATCCCCGGATCCTCGAGAAGATGCTGCCCGCCGTGACGACCTGCCACCTGCACGACAACAACGGCCTCTGCGATGAGCACCTCCTCCCGGGCCGGGGCACCATCGACTGGCAACGCATCATCGCCCTGCTCCGAACCGCACCGCGCCTCAAGTGCTTCCAGAACGAGGTGATACCAGTGCGGACGGGAGCCTCCATCGCCGACGTCTGCCGCACCTTCGAGAAGCTCTTCGCGGCCTGAGGCGCGGCCACAGGCGGATCTTCCTCCACTGGCCGTTACCTGCCGCCGGTCGGGTACGACGTCACCGTTCCGCATTGGGGGGACGGCGTCAAGCGCGTAGCCAATCGGCGATGACTATCCCTCTGCGCCCCTCTGCGTCCTCCGCGGTGGAACAGCGCTCACCGCCGCGGCAGGCTAGGACTCACCCTATTGCAGCAGGTCGGCCGTTGACTGCAAGCGTCTCCTTGACTGCCTGCGGTTCGACGACCGGCCGTCAGGTCGCGCTGGCGCCGGTCTCGGCGGGTCCATGGCGGCGGGGCAGGCCGTCGACGCGGAGCTGTGCGAGCAGGACGCCGGTGGCCAGGAGCATGGCCATCCAGGGGAGGAGCGCGAAGCTGGTGCGGGCGGCGAGGAAGCCGAAGGCGGGAGGGAGGGTCATCACCCCGAGCATGCCGGCGCCGCCCTGGTAGCCAATGAGGGTCGCAGCGGTGACGTCGTCGAAGCGTTCCGGGGCGGCGTGCATCATAGCCGGGTAGAAGGGCGCGGCGGCGAGGCCGAGGAGGCCGATGGCGGCGAGGGTCAGGGCTGGCGGCAGGGGCATGGCCAGGAGGACGCTGCTGGCGAGGGCGAGGAGGATACTGCCGAGGATCTGGCGCTGGTTGCCGAGGCGGTTGGCGATGAAGCCCATGAGGAAGCGCCCGAGGGTGAGCATGCCCCAGTAGCCGGCGATGGCGAAGCCGGCGGTACGCGAGTCGATGCCGCGGCAGGTGGTCAGGAAGGTATGTCCCCAGAGGGCCGTGCCGGCCTCGAGGCCGGTAAAGAGCGCGAACATGCCGGTGCAGCACCAGAAGCGCGCGTCGCGCCGTGGGCGGTCGGCGGTGCCGAAGCCGGTGGCGGTGTTGGCGCGGCCGCCGCGGCCGGGATGGCCGGGGTCGTTCCAGAGGGCCCGGGTCAGGAGGAAGAGCACGGCCAGGGACACCTGCACGGCAGCGATAGCGATGTAGCTCCAGCGCCAGGAGCGGCCGGCGGCGAGCAGGGCGGTGGTCAGGAGAGGCCCGCCGGAGGCGCCGATGCCCCAGGAGGCATGCAGCCAGCTCATGGCGCGGCTGCTGTAGTGCTTGGCGACGTAGTAGTTCATGCCGGTATCGACGGCGCCCTGCCCGAAGCCGAGAGGGAGAGCCAGGGCGATGAGGCACCAGAAGGCCGGCGCCAGGCCAAAGCCGAGGAGGGCCAGGCCGGTGACGAAGCCGCAGATCATCAGGAGCCGGGCTGTGCCGAGGCGGCGCAGGATGGCGCCGCTGGCGAAGCTGGCGATGGCCGAGCAGAGGGTCAGCGCGAGGGTGACGACGCCGGCGCGGTCTACCGGCTGATGCAGCTCGACGCGCATGGCACTCCAGGCGACGCCGAGAATCGAGTCGGGCAGGCCCAGGCTGACAAAGCCGATGGCGATGAGGCCGAGGAGGAGCCGCGAACGGCGCCGCCCGGCAGCAGTCCCGGCAGTGGTCTTGGCGACGGTAGTCACGGCGGCGGCGCGGCCGGCGCGGCCTCGAGGGCCTGAGGCGACGACTGCAGGCGGAGGAGGAATTCCGGGGTCAGGCGCAGGCCCTGCGCCCGGCAGTGCTCGAGGATGTCCAGGCCGAGGGCGGTGTGGAGGTGGCCATGGCGGACGGCGCCGTTGAGCTGCAGGAAGCCGAGGCGGTCGAGGCGGTCGGGTGACGGGACGCCATCGACGCGCGGGACCTGCACAGTGCAGGCGGTGAGGCGCGTGCCGAGGCTGCTGTCGAGGGCGAAGGCATCGCCCTCGAAGGCGGCGGCGAGGTCGGGCCGGAAGCGGCACGCGCTGAAGGACAGCTCGCCGCGCAGGCCGGCAGCGGTGATGCTGTTGATGCCGCAGCGCTCGAACGACGCCGCCGCGATGGCACCGCCGAGGGCGACGACGACATCGTCGCAGTCGACGAAGCGCAGGCGCGGGTGGAGGGCGCGCTCGGCGGCGTACTCCAGGGGCGTGCTGCCGCGGCCGATGACGAGGTGGGCCTGGTCGGCGTCGCCGGGCTGACGCGGCCGCAGGGGCTCGAGCTGGACGCGCTCGACGAGGATGTCGCTGTTGGCCTCGAAGCCGCCGGGGGTACAGCCGCCATCGCGGCCGGGGTCGTAGTGCTCCGGCGCGGGGGCCCGGAAGAGCCGCACACCCGCCGCGCGGCCGGCGACGGCGATGTCGCGGAAGACGATGCGATCGGGGAAGAAGAGCCGCTCGCCGGCGTCCGAGATGCGCGAGAATGGCGCCAGGTCGAGGAGCCAGCACGGCGCCGTGTTGCCGGGCACGGCGCTGTAGTCGATGCGGAGGTCCTCGATGCGGATGCTGCGCGCGACCCCGATCGGGTAGGCGTAGTCGACATCGCGCGGGCGCAGACTCAGCACCGCCGCCGGGCCGGTGCCGTTCGGCTTCAGCGTGCAGCCGCGCAGGCGTATATCGCCCTGCCAATGCGCCCCGTAGTCCGGCCGGAAGGCGACGAAGGCATTGCCGTGGCGGACCGTGTTCTCGATGCGCAGGGTGCCCCCGCCGGTCACCGAAATGCCCTTGAAGCCGATGGCGCAGTCGACGATGTCGAGATTCCAGCAGTGGAAGTGCACATCGACGCGGTTCAGCCGGCAGCGCTCCAGGCGGAAGTCCTTGTTGAGGTTGGTGCCGAAGACGCCCCAGGCGACCCAGCCGGCCTCGGCCGTGAGATTGCGGAAGGTGCACTGCAGCATGCGCGCCCCGCCGATGCCGTAGGTGCCGTGCTGGACCGGAGTCTGCGGCGCCGGGCGGCTCTTCTCCCAGGGCATGGCGCGGATGTTCTCGAGGGTGACGTCGTAAACGCGGTTCAGGGTGTAGAAGCCGCTGCGCGGCTCGATGGAGACGTCGCGGCGGCCCTCCTCGAGGCCCATCCACTGCTCGCGGATGACCGTACGGCTGCGCTGCACGGCGATGCCATGCTGGTGGTACCCCGGCTGGCTGTTCTCGGGGCTGTCGCCGGAGAAGCGAAAGCCGCCGCCGGAGATGACCAGGTAGGTGTCGTCGCACGGCGTCGCCGTGATCGCGGTGAAGTCCTTGAAGGCCCAGGCGATGTCGCCGATGATGCGGCCTTCCTCTTCCACATAGAAGAGCTCCTCACGGGCCCAGCCGCGGTTGCCGGCATAGCCGGCGCGGACGCCGATGCGGTCCTTGTCGTCCAGGACGCTGAAGAGATGTCCGGCGTAGGGCGCCAACTCGGGGATGATCTGGACGCCGGGGCGGAGGTCGCGCAGGAGCGCCGCCTTGACCGCCTCGTCGGCGGTCAGGACGATGGCCTCGCGGCGGCCGCGCACGACGAAGCGCGGGGCGTTGCGGCGGTTGTAACGCTCATCGATATGGAAGACCGTGGCGCCCCAGGAAACCGGCGTCTGGATGAGGATGCCGGTCGTCTCGGTGATCCAGAACTCGCCGCTGAGGTTAACCACGGGCAGGCCGCGGCGGTTGGCGTAGTCATGGGCGCGGCGGATGGCCTGGCCATCGTCGGACTGGCCATCGCCGCGAGCGCCGAACATGCGGTAGTTGACCGCCTCGCCCTCCTCGAGGACCGCGACGCGGTCCGGGCCGATCGCCACGACCGCGCCGCCATCGGCGGGAGCCTCGGGCGAGGCGGCCGCGATGCGGTACAGCGCCGCGCCGCCGTCGCCCGGGCGGTGGTAGCCGAAGGTGCGGGCCCAGTCGCCGACGGCCGCGGGCGCGGCAGCCTGCAGGCTGGGCACGTCCGGATGCAGCGTCACCGGCCGCGGCGGAGCCGCCGCGGCGCCCTCCTGCGCCTGGAGCGGCTGACTCAGGGCCCCGAGCGACATCGCCATCGCGACGAGGCCCACACAGGCCGGGCGGCCGCCGGCCGCGCCGGACCACGACGGTGCTGACGCCATGTCGTTCCGACTCCTTGACCCGCCGTGCGGCGCCGCCGCACGGCGGGTGTGGCGCGGTGCTCAGAGCTTGCGGACTTCGGCGACGGCCTCGATCAGGGCGGCGCAGAGGTACTCGTTCTGCTCGTCGGTCATGCACGGGTGGATGGTGGCGCAGAAGAGGCGCTGGCCGATCTCCTCGGAGACCGGCAGGTCGATCGCGCCGACGTGCTGACGGATGAAGGGCACCGTGCTGTGCACCGGCGGATTGGCCACCACACAGCCGACGTGGTACTTCTCGCCCATGATGGCGCAGAGGGCATCGCGCTTCTTGCCGGCCCACGCCTTCGGCACCAGCAGGGTGTAGAGGTAGAAGGTGTGCTTGACGTCGGCCGGGATGTACGGGACGGTCAACTCCGGGACATCCGCCAGGAGCTCATTGCGGCGCAGGGCCAGGCGCAGGCGGCTGTCGACCATGCTGTCGAGCTTGCGGAGCTGCACCAGGCCGACGGCGGCCTGGACCTTCGTCATCTTGTAGTTCGAGCCCCAGCAGTCGGTGCCGCCGAACTGGCGCAGGGCGCGCAGGCGCTTGGCGATATCCGGGTCGTGGCAGGTGATCATGCCGCCCTCGCCGAGGGTGGTCATGTTCTTCATGGTGTGGAAGCTGAAGACGGTCAGCCACTCGCTGGCGCCGATCTTGCGGCCTTTGTAGCCGCCGCCGCAGGCGCGGGCGGCATCGCCGATGACCTTCGCCGGGCCGTACTTGGGGTGCGGATGCTTGCGGGCGATCTCGAGGTAGTCATCGATCGGCGCCGACATGCCGTTCATGTGCGTCGGCAGGATGGCGCGGGTGCGCGGCGAGATCTTCTTGGCGACGTCGGCCGGGTCGAGCTGGAAGGTCCGCGGGTCGATCTCGCCGGGCACAAAGCGCCCGCCCTGGCCGATGATCGACATCGGCGCGGCACGGAAGTTCACTGATGGGGCAATGACCTCGTCGCCGGGCTGCAGGTCGAGGCACATCACCGCCATATCCAGGCCGGATCCGGCCGCGTTGATCGACACCGCATCCGGGGTGCCGGAGTAGGCCGCGAAGGCCTTCTCGAAGCCCTCGATCTCCGCACAGATGAAGCCGAAGCCGTCGCCCGTCCAGTCCATCGACTGACGGATGGTCTTGACTACGACCTCGATCTCTTCCTCACCGTACCAGCCGCCGAGATGCGGCTCGCCCCGCCACACGGTCGGCGGCTTGCAGTTGCGGATCAGCTCCTGACGGCGATGTGCATCCATGCCCTGCTCTCCTCTGTGGTGTCGACGACAGACCAGCATCGCCGGACCGCCGCCAGACGTCGCCTTGCGACCCACGCACCGAACTCGCAGTGGATTCCGCCACGACACCCGCCACTGCCAGCCGGGTGCCGTGCCGGGCTCTCCGGCCAATATCGGACGCCTTGCCACGATTGCCAACCCCGCGATGCTCCCGGCGCGACGACCGGCCTCACCCGGGCGGCGGCTGCGGCGTCTCGCGCGGCGAGAGGCCATCCGGGTCGTTGACGCGGATGCCGGGCGGCGGCCGCAGGGGGCCCTTCAGCAGGGGGTCGTCGGTAGCCTCCATCCAGGCCTGCAGGCGGCCGCGCATCTCCTGGAGGGCCTCGCGGCAGCGCGCGTCGTCGACCAGGTTATGGGCCTCGTTGGGGTCGTAGACGAGGTCGAAGAGCATCTCGCTGTCGACGGCGCGGCCGGCCCAGTCGTGCTCGAGCCAGACGCTCTTGCTGGGGCTGTCGTCGCAGTTCGGCAGGACGGGCCGCCGGCGGCCGTCGAAGCGCCGGATGTACTTCCAGCGCCGGGTGCGCACGCCGCGCATGGGCTCGAGGGCGGCGTGCCAGTTGACCTCGGTGTGGATGGCCTCGTGGATCTCTGCGGCAGAGCCGTCGAGGAGGGGCAGGAGCGAGCGGCCCTCGAGCCAGGACGGCGCCGGGATGGCGAGCCAGTCGCAGAGAGTCGGGAAGAGGTCGAGGTGGCTGACCATGGCATCGACGACGCGGCCGCCGGCGAACGGCCCCGGCCCGCGCAGGATGAGCATGACGCCGGTGCCGCTGTCGTGGAGGTTGCACTTCATGCGCGGGAAGGCGATGCCGTGGTCGGTGGTGGCGATGACCAAGGTGTTCGCAGCCAGGCCGGTGCGCTCGAGGGCGTCCAGGACGGCGCCCATCTTGGCATCGAGGCGGCGGGCGCTGGTCTTGAAGCGCGCCATGTCGAGGCGCGTCTCGGGGGTGTCGGGCAGCGGCGCGGGCGGCAGGCACCAGCGCGGGTCATCGTCGGGGGTCTCGGTGGGGAACTCGCGGTGCGTGTCGGCGAAGCCCACCGAGAGGAAGAAGGGCTCCGGGTGCGGCTGCGCGAGCCAGGCGATGGCGGCGGTCTCGGGAGATCGGTTGTCCTGGCTGAGGCACTGGCGATAGCCGATGGTCTGCCAGGCGTCCGGGCCGTGGGCGATGTGCTGGACGCCGGCGAGGGCCGAGGTGTAGCCCTGCGCATGGAGGGTATGGATGAGGTGCTG
>JAGVUW010000162.1 GCA_019136035.1 Verrucomicrobiota bacterium
TCTACCCGTGGGTGATGCGCCCGGACCTGCCCTGGAAGGTGACCTGCCCGAGCTGCCACACCGTCTTCCCCTCGAATGACTTCGCCAGTTTCTACGAGCGCGGCATGACCGGCGCATGCGACCGCACCGGCGACTTCCCCGACGACGGCACCGGCTGGGTCAGCCCCGGGGGCGTGCGGCACTACTTCGTCGGCCACTGGGGCCAGAAGCAGCGCTGGATGGACATCCTGAAGGCCATCGACGACCTCGGCGCGCTCTACCGCCTCACCGAGGAGGCGCGTTATGTGCGCACCGCCGCGGTGCTCCTCTGCCGCCTGGCTGAGGTCTACCCGGCCATGGAGTACGCCCGGCAGAGCAACTATGGCGCCCTCGGGCGCATCCTGCCGTGGTGCTGGGAGAACACCAGCGTGGTCCTGCCGGTGGCGACCACCTACGACAGCATCTGGCCGTGGCTGCGCGGCCTCCCCGACGACGGCCTGCGGGCCTTCCTCGCCGCCCGGGGCATCACCGATCCCTGCGCCCACATCGACCGCGGCTTCCTGCAGGACGTCGCCGAGAAGATGATCCACACCAACCAGTATCTCTCCAACGAGGGCGACCACCAGCGCGCCCTGGCGGTCGTGGCGGTGGTCTGGAGTGACGACGACCCGGCGCATGGCATCACGACAGCGGCCATGCTGGAGTGGCTGATGAAGGGCCGCGGCAGCCTCGAGTCGATGGTCTGGAATGACCTCTACGCCGACGGCTTTCCGAACGAGGCCTCGCCGGCGTACTCGTCGGCGGTGTCGCACAAGATCTGGGAGATCGCGCGCATCCTGGAGCGCTGCGGTCACGACCTCTTCGGGAGTCCGCGCTTTCTGGCGACGGCGCAGGTCTGGCTCGACCTGACCCTGTGCGGCCTCCAGCAGCCGGCCATCGGCGACTACGGCAGCATCATGGGCGGCGGCCGCGCCGGCTGGAATATCGAGGTCCTGCGCTGGGCCTGGGAGCGCTACCGGCTGCCGCGGCTGGCCAAGGCCATCATGAGCATGGGCAACCCGGCGCCCGGGCTGTACGACCCGGACCTGCGCGAGGCGATCGCCGCCTCGGCGGCGGCGCATCCCGGGCCGGTCGTGGCGGGGACGCGGAACCTCTCGCAGTTCGGCTGCGCCCTCCTCGAGAGCCCGCACACGGCCGCGCCGCGCGGGCTGAGCCTCTACTACGGCTCCGCCGCCGGCGGCCACGGCCACTACGACCGCCTCTCGATCGAGCTCTACGCCGAAGGCCGGAGCATGATGCCCGACCTGGGCTACCCCGACCAGTGGGGTGCCAAGGCCCAGAACTTCCACAAGAACTCGACGTCGCACTACGTCGTGCAGATCGACAATGCGGGCCAGCAGACCCTCGCCCGCGGCCGCCTGCAGTACCTCGCCGACCTCGCCGCTGCCCAGGTCGTCGAGGCCAGTGCCGAGGAGGCCTACCCCGGTCTGGCCACGACCTACCGGCGCACGACGGCCCTCGTCGATACCTCGCCGGAGGCCTTCTACCTCGTGGACATCCTCCGCGTCGAGGGCGGCACGCGCCACGATTGGCTCTTCCACGGCCCGCCGCAGCCCGGCTTCGAGAGCGTCGGCCTGGACCTGAGCCCGGTTCGACCCGGCACCCTGGCCGGCCCGGAGGTGCCGCTCGGCCAGGCGCCCGCGGGCTCGCGTCGCAGCGGCTACGAGTGGCTGTACTCCGTGCGCGAGGCCGCGCCGTCCGCCGCCTGGTCGGCGATCTGGCCGGAGGTCGATGGCAAGGCCGGCCTGCAGATGACCCTGCTGCCGGGGTGCGCCCAGCGTGTCTTCATCGCCACGGTCGACAGCCCGCGGATCAAGGCCAAGGGCCTGCCGGAGACGCTACCCTGGGTGGTGGCGCGCCGCGAGGGCGCCGGCCTGTCGACCTTCACCGCGGTCATCCGCACCCGTCGCGGTGCCGACCCGATCGAGGCGATCACGCCGCTGGCGGTGACGACGCCCGCCGGCACCGGCGTGGCCCTGCGCGTGGTCACTGCCACGACCGACGACCTCCTCTACAGCTCGCTCGAGCCGGATCACCTGGCGACGATCGAGGGCGGTGTCCAGGCGGCCGCACGCTTCGTCATGATCCGCCGCGACCGCCAGGGGCACTTCCTCAGCCTGCATACGGTCGGCGCCAGCCAGGTCCGCGCCGACGGCATCGACCTCCAGGCCCAGGCCGAGTGGCGCGGCACGCTGCGCGCGGTCGACCTGGCGGCCAACACCGCGACCGTCGCCGGGCTGCCGCCGTCGACGGCCCTGGTCGGCGAGAGCCCGCTCTTCGGGAACCCGCATCGTCAGACGAACTTCCGGGTCGCCGCGGTGGCCGCCACCCACGACGACGCCGCCGACGGGGCGGTGCTCGGCTTTGGCTACGTCTCGCAGATCGCCGGGCGCGGCGAGGTCCTGGCCGTCCGCGACGAGGAGCGGACCGTCCTCACCGACACCCTCTGGCGCACCCACGGCACCATGGATATCTGGGCGCCGGGCTTCCATCCGGCTCTCGAG
>JAGVUW010000211.1 GCA_019136035.1 Verrucomicrobiota bacterium
TAGATCATGGTCATCTCGCCCCGCGCATCCGGTCCCAGGGTGCGCTTGTAGACCGCCGCGCGCGTGACCGGCACGCCGAGGTCGACGAAGCGCCCCCGCGCCGGCGGCTCGCCCGGCGCGGCATCGGCCGCGGCGGCGCCGCGGGCGGCCCCGGAGAGCAGGCATCCGCAGGCAATCGAGGGCAAGGGCAGGCGATCCGTGAACATGCCTCATCCTCCGCAGTCGTGTGCCCAGCCCGTCAGAGCGTCCGCGGACTGGGTCCCGTGAAACCGCCGCCCGGCCGCTCGCGCGGCGGCCGGGGTAGCCGCCATTGACTGTCAAGGCGCAGCGACCGCGGCGGCGGGCATCGCCGACGACGATGCGGCCGCCGCGGGCCGCGGCTTCAGCCGGAAGCTGCGCACGCTGACGAAGCAGTTGCTGGCCTTCGGGTTGCGGCCGCTGATGGCCACCCCGATGTCGTGACGGCCCGCCACCAGGAGCACCTCACCCAGCGACACCGGGCCGCTGACGTCCACCTCGGGCGCGTAGGCATCGAAGGGCTCGCCGACCGGAGTGCCGTCGAGGGAGAACTGGACAACGCCGTAGCTCGGCGCCATGACCAGATCGACCAGGAACTCATAGGTGCCCGAGGTCCCGACCGGCAGCGAGAAGGTCATCGAATCGCCCGGCCGCGAGGCCGCGAGCAGGAAGGAACCGAGGTCGTCGAGGGCCTTGAGGCGCGAGTCGGTGCGCGAGGTGACCGGCAGGCGCCGCGCCTCGTGGAGGATCCCGCTCAGATCCGGCGGCGGAACCCTCTGCAGGTCGACCTGGAAGCTCTGGCCGGCCTGGGTGAAGGGCAGCGTCATGACCAGCTTGGCCTGCTGCAGAGGCGCCTTGCCGTCGCGGGCGTAGGGGTTGTAGGCGCGTGCCGGCCAGTGCAGGGTCGCGCCGGGCGGGATGCCGACGCGGAGGCCATCCCACTCGAACCAGGCGCCGGTCTGCTCGGCGCCGAAACACGACTTCTCCTCCGAGAGGTAGACCTGCAGGCCCGAGGCGAAACGCAGACGCCCGCGGCGTTTGAGGAAGGGCACGTGCGCCTCGAAACGTCGCCCGCCATGGACGACGGCGGTGTAGGCCAGGCGCAGGCCGTCGGGGCCGGCCGCCTCGAGGCTGACGCGGCCGGTGTGGTCGTGGTAGGCCAGCTCGAGGGCCGGCCGGGTCGGCGTGGCGTCGAGAGTGCCGCGCGTCGGCACCCAGCGCAGGTCGGTGCGCGGCGTGAAATCCGGCGAGGTATCGCCGGGGCGGTGGCGGACGGCCTGGGGATCGCCGACCGTGAAGGTCGACCAGAGGGGCTGGAGCTTGCTGTTGCCGCCGCCGAGGATGAGCCCGAGGTCATCGTGGAAGACATCGACGAGATTCTGTCGATCGAGGATCCAGCGCTGGCCGGACACCGGGCAGCAGTAGGCGCTGAAAGAGAGCTGCCAGGGCCTGGCGCGCTGCACGACGGCTTTGTGGTCACCGAGGACAACCTGGCCGGCCTCGACGCGCGCCAGGGCCGCCTCGGCCGGGCCGCTGCCGCCGTGCAGGAGCATGGCGGCGGCGTACTCCGCGCTGATCGGCTGGCCCGCCGCGCGAAGGGCCTCGGTCTGCGCCAGGAGGTAGCCGCGTCCAGCGGCAGTGTGTGAGAAGCCGACATTGCCGACGCTGCGTTCGCGGTGGTAGATCTGGCGTTCGTCAATCCCCGCGATCGGGGTGCCGTCCGGCCAGAGCGTCGCGGCATGGAAGCGCGCCGCGCGCTCCAGGGCGTCCAGGACCGAGGCGTCCCCGGAGGCCGCGTAGTAGACCCCCAGGGCCTCGACGAAGGCCATGTTCGACCCCAGCGCCGGGCCGTAGTTCTCGGCCCAGAAGCCGGCTGGGTCCTGGGCCGCGACGACGCGGGCCAGGGTGCGCGCCGCCGCCTCCTTCCAGCCCTCTTCGTCGAGAGCCTGCCCGGCCAGGTAGAGGGCCATGGCCTGGTGCGTCGCAATGCCCTGCACCGGACCATCCAGGCTGCGACGGATAGCACGGAAGCCGCGGCGCAGGCCGTCTTCCCAGCGTGCACGGCTCTCCGCCGGCATGGCATCGCGGATGAGGCCGTAGGCACGCACCCAGCGGCTGTAGGTCCAGGGCAGATGCAGCCGTGCCGCGGGCTGCCCGCGCCGGGGGAAGGCCCAGGCGCCCTCCTCGTCCTGAGCCGCCACCAGGGCATCGCCGCCGCGGCAGATGGCCGTCAGGACGGCTTCCGAGTGGGCGTGCGGGTTGGCCGGGTCCTCGGTGGCCCAGGCCACGGCCAGCGGCAGAATCGCATGCTGATTCTGGCAGCCCCATGGCTCACCGCCGAAACGGCCGGTGGCCGCGTCCTGGCTGGCGAGCAGGCCGGGGACCTCACAAACCAGGGCGTCGATCAGCCAGGCGCGCGGCGGCCAGGTCCCGTTCGCATCGCCCAGGACGCAGGCAGTCGATGCCAGGAGCAGCATCAGAATGGCGGTAGTGTGACAGCGTGCCATGGCTCTCGGTGCGGCAGGTCCCCGGAGGCTCACGGCCGACTCGTCACAGGGCCTGACTATGGCTAAGAACGCCCCGAGGGGCGCCACGATTGGCCGCGGCGTCCCGGCGCCTGGGTTGTCTGATTGTCCGGTTCTGGCACCCCTTCAGGGTGCATGGGTCGTGGGTTCGCGTTTCCGGGGGTCGTTCTCTCGCGCGACCCCCGGCTACGATCTGGCACCCCTTCAGGGTGGCCAGGCGAGCGCTGACGCGATCGTCGATCAGCCCTGCCCCGGCGCCACCGGGCCTTGACTTCACGCGCCGGGGACACGAGTGTACCGCCGCGGTCAGGCGGCCGCTGCCGGCGGCCCCGTTGGGCACGATCCGGCCCATCGGTGTAACGGCTCGAGAAGGGACTGGAGGCGTCGGCATGTCGGTACGCTTGGGACTTGGGTGGATCGCGTTCGTCATAGCGATGCAGGCCGCACAGGCTGACGTCGTCCGCAGTGCCATGCGGCTCTCCGACGGCCGCCAGGCGTACGTCCAGCATGGCGTCGGGGCGCTCTGGGGCGACCTGGCCAGCCGGCCGGGTCTGCTCTACCGCGAGGCCGAGAGTGCCGACGCCCTCGTGTTCCTCCCGGGCCATCAGGCGGTCGCCGATGAGGCCTGCGGCGGGGGTACGATGATCGAGCAGGTCGAGGAGGCCCGCTTCGATCTGGCCATCGCCAGCGCCGGACGCTACCATGGCTGGGCCCGACTCTGGCTGCCGCATCCGGAGAGCTGGACGCACGAGGAGTCCTTCGACGGCGGCGGACGGCGGACCATCCGCGACAGCGCCCGGTGGGTCTTCGGGAGTTGGCTGTGGTCGCCCTTGGGCGAGTACGACCTCAAGGCCGGCGCGCATACCTTCACCCTCCATGGCTGGCGCGGTGGCGCCCGCCTCGACGCCATCCTCTTCAGTGCCGACCCCGACTTCGACCCCAGCACCATCGCCGGCATCCCGGCCGCCGGCGAGGCCGACCGGGGCCACCTCAGCACGGTCGACATCAGGCCCTCGGCGGTAACCGCCTGGCGTCGCCTGGAAATCGCCGTCGATCTGCGGGGCGGCGCCTGCCAGGCGGAGGTCTCGACCGACGGCGGCCGGACCTGGCTGCCGGCGCCCGACGGCGACCTCTCGGCCGTGCCGGCCCGCGGCGATGGCCACGACCGCCTGCGGGCCCGCCTCGAGCTGCGTCCCGGCGCCGACGGCGCCTCGCCGCGGGTCAGCGGCGTGGCGGTCGTGTACGACCTCCCGGCCGACGCCGAGGCGGTGGTGTCGACACCGCTGTACCGCCTGGCCTTCTCGCGGCGCACCGGCGCGCTGGCCGGCCTGAGCAACCTCGAGACGGGTGTCGACGTGACCCCGCCGCATCTGCAGGAGCCCTGCCTGGGCCTGGCGTTGCGCGAGCCGGGCTCGACGGAGCTTCTCGAGGTCGCCCCGGAGGAGGTCCTCTTCCAGGGCCTGGACGAGTCTCGCAGCGGCCTGACGCTGCGCTGGCTGGCGGCCCGCGACATCGAGCTGCGGCTCGAGGTCACTCCGGCCGGCGGCGCCCTGAGCACCTGGCGCCTGGGCGTGCACAACCGCGGCGCCCTCGAGGTCGTCCGCATCGACTTCCCGCTGATCCGCGAGGCGGCGCTGGGCGACTGCCGCGATGACGAGGCGGTCCTGCCGCGCACCGGCGGCTGGCGCATCCGCAACCCGGCCAGCAGCAAGACCTGGATGACGACGTATCTGGGCGGCGGCTCGATGAGCTGGATGGACCTCTGGGATGCCTCCGGGGGGCTCTATCTGGTGATGCAGGACCCGACCCTGCGCTCGACCGAGCTGAGCTGCTCGCCGGCCGCCTCGCGTCAGGCGGTCGATCTGTCCTTCCGGACGCACACCCTCGTCCGCCCCGGGGCGCAGTGCGAACGACGCTTCCAGGTCGGCCTGCATCGCGGCGACTGGCACTGGGCCGCGGACCGCTACCGGGCGTGGGCCGCCACCTGGCTCGAGCCGCCCCGGCCGCCGGCCTGGCTGCGCGATTGCGATGGCTGGGTCGGGCTGCTCGGAGCGCCCTTCGCGGCTATGCCGGCGAAACTGGCGCAGGCGCAGCGCGAGGGCTTCGATTACCTGCAGTACTGGTCGCAGATGGCCGACGGCATCGACCAGTGCTGCGGCAACTTCTACTGGCCGGCACCCGCGCTGGGCGGCGCCGAGGGCTTCACCGGCGGCATTGGCAAGGTGCGCCAGGCCGGCGGCAAGGTCACCGGCTACATGAACTGCCAGACCTGGACGCGCGACAGTTGGACGAACGAGTCCCTGCGGCGCACGCCGCGCGCCGACCTCCCCGCCGAGGCCCGCGAGCTGCTGCGGCCCCTGGACTGGTTCGAGCGCTGGCGGCTCTACCCCCTCGACGGCAAGCCGCTGGGCTACTACGCCGACACCCTGGGGTGGTACATCATGTGCCCGGCGTCGACCGGCTTCAGCGAGCACCTGCGCTTCTGGATGGCCGATATGTACGGCGGGCTGTTCCGCACCGACGGCGTCTACCTCGACCAGGCCGGCGCCACCCAGGCCAAGCCCTGCTACAACCTCGACCACGGCCACGACGACATCGGCGCGTGGGGCGCCGGCATGGTCGAGACCCTGCGGCAGGTCCGCGAGGCCGGCCGGCGTATCAACCCCGACTACCTCATCGCCATCGAGGGCTGCGGCGATGCCCTCGGGCAGTATGCCGACCTGCACCTGATTTCGGGGCTGTGCACCCACCCCGAGGTCTACCACTACACCTTCCCCGACCACATCCTGATCAGCGGCCTGTCGAACAACTCGCCGCTGAGCCGCCACCAGCGTGTCAGCCGGGCCTTCCTCAATGGCGACCGCTTCGACTCGCGCCTGCACGACGCCGGCATGATCGCGGCGGTGCGGCTGCGCCAGCGCGTCAAGGCATGGCTCTACCCGGGGCGCTTCATGGATACCGTCGGCCTGGAGGTCTCCGACGAGGCGGTGCTGGCGCGCTGGAACCTCTGCGACCAGCCCGGCGAACGCGCCATCGTGGTGGCCTTCGACAACGAATCGGCGCGGGCCGACGTGCACGCCACCCTGGCCCTCCCCGACGGCTGGGAACAGCCTCGGCATCTCTACCTGTTCGGCCTCGGCGGCGAGGTCGTCGCAATGGCTCCCACGGTCGCCGCCGGGCAGGTCCGCATCCCGGTGCTGCCCAGTACCATGTCGGCTGCCCTCCTGGTCTACGAGACGACTCCGGCGCGCCAGGTGGACCTCTTCCAGCGCGACCTCGCCCAGCCCGGCCCGGCGGCCCTCCAAATCGCTGCCATCAACCTCGGCTCCGACGACGTCACCATCAGCGTCGAGACCACGCCCGAAGCGCCGCTCACCGGCGGCGCCGACAGCCTGCCCCTGAGCGTCCCGGCCGGCGGCACCAGCGCCTGGCAGGTCAACCCCGGACCGCTGGACGGCCTGCAGCAGCCGGCACGGCTGCGAATCAACGCCACCTGGCCGGGCGGACAGCGTCAGGCCTGGGCCGAGGTCAGGCCGTTCTTCCTGAACAGCCGGCTGACCCTGGACGCCGATGCGGACGGCAAGCCGGACTACTGGCAGGCCGGGGGCACCACCAGCGCCGTCGAGCATGGCCTCGAGGATGGCGCGGTGGTCGTCGTGGGCAAGCCGAAGGAGTTCCAGTATCTGAATCAGCATGTGGCCCTGGAACCGCGCACGACGTACCGCTTCGCGGGCTGGATCCGGCGCTCGGCGCCGAGTGCCCAGGTGAGCATCGCCGTGGTCGAGTTCGTCGGCGAGCGCGGCCTGCGCGTGCACCGCCTGGGCGACGACGCGACAGCCCCGGCGGACGTGTGGCAGCGCTTCGAGAAGACCTTCACCACCGGCAGCGATTTCCGCGCCAGTGCCGTGTATCTGTACAACGTCCACTCCGAGGTCAAGGCCTGGTACCGCGACCTCGAGCTGGAGAAGGTGCCCTGAAGGGGTGCAAGAAACTGGCGGTGCCGGAGGGTATGCCGCGCGGGGACTCACCGCCAAACGCAGATGCAGAGGTCCATCATGATGTCCCGAACAACCGCGGCGCACGCGGCCCTCCTGGCTCTCCTGGCCGGCACGTGGGCCGGCGTGCTGGCCGGCGCCGAGGGGCCGGACTGGTCGCGTCTGCGCGCCGACCACCCGCGGCTGTACTTCAATGCCGACACCTGGCCGGCGGTGCAGGCCCGCGCCGAGGGGCCCTGCCGCGAGCACGCCGCGGCCATCCGCAAGACCGCCGATAGCCCGCAGCCGCCGTCGCGCGAGTGGTCGGCCATCGAGCGGCCGCCGCGCCGACCTGGCAGCGCCGTGGACGCTTACGACTGGGGCGACGCCCTCATCGCCACGGCCCTCGTGCAGCGCCTCGACCCGGACCCGGCCCGCCTCGGGCGCATCCGCGACATGCTCCAGGCATCGCTGGACTACTACCAGGCCTGCTTCGCTCAGGGCAAGTCGGTCAACTGGTACGCCCGCAGCCGCATGGGCTGGCTCTGCGCCCTGGACTGGACCTGGAATGACCTCCCGGACGACCTCCGCATCGACCTCGCCCGAGGCTTCCTCAAGCATGTCGACGAGGCGGTCGACGGTCCCAGCAAGCAGCGCCAGAACCGCGGCGGCGTCCGCACCGGCTACTACGGCGACGACAACCTGGCGCTGTTCGCCGGTCTGGCCCTGCAGGGCACCGGCGCCGACGACGCCATGGCGACGCGGCTCCTGAACGAGGGCTTCGAGACCTACCAGAAGGTCATCGCGCATCGCCGTCAGATGGCCGACGACGACGGCGGCGCCGCCTCGGCGACGCTGGGCTACTCGGTGGGCGAGTACCCGTTTGCGGAGTGGGACTACCTGCACTGCATGGCCTCGGCGGCCGGCCTGGACCGCCGCGAGGAGATGGCCTACGTCGTCGGCTTCTCGAACTACATCCTGTGGAACCTGCTGCCGGGCAACCTCGAGTTCGGCTACGGCGATACGCCGCACCTTCACAACCGCCTGCCGAGCGGCTGGATGCACACGCACCTGTCGCACCTGATGCACTTCTACGGCACGCTGCGGCCCAAGGATGCGGCCCTGGCCGCGACCCTGCGCGAGCGCTTCACGCCCTTCGTCAGCAGCGCCGCCTGGTGCGTCTATCCCTTCCTCCTCACCGACCTCGAGAAGGCCCCGCCGCCGCTGGACCTCGGCACGCTGCCCGCGGCGCGGTTCTTCCCGGCCATGGGACAGGTCTTCATGCGCTCGGGAACCGGTCCGGAGGATACCTACCTGATGCTCTCGGTCGACGGCCAGACCGGCCAGCACCGGCACTACGACGCCGGGCACGTCACCCTCTACCGCCAGGGCTTCCTCGCCCTCGACACCGGCACCCGCCACGGCAACACCGACAACCTGCAGAACTACTTCGCCCAGACCATCGCCCACAACTGCGTCCTCATCAAGATGCCGGGCGAGAAGCCCTCGCGCTACTGGAACGGCACCGTCGTCGCCCAGGCCGGAGGACAGAGCCTCCAGGTCGGCTCGAAGGTCATCGCCTTCGAGACCGACGCGCACAGCAGCTACGTCGCCATGGACCTCGCCACCGTCTACGCCGCCGAGAAGTGCGCCGCCTACACGCGCCAGGTGCTCTTCGCCATGCCGGACCACGTCGTCGTCATGGACCGCGTCGTGGCGACGGACCCCGGCTACGCCAAGACCTGGCTGCTGCACCTGGCCAACGAGCCGCGTCTGCAGGACGGGATCCTGCAGGCCGACCAGGGCGACGGCCGCCTCTTCTGCCGGACGATGCTGCCCGCCGATGCGACGCACGAACTCGTGGGCGGCCCCGGCCGCGAGTTCCTCGTCGAGGGCGTCAACTACGCCATCACCGACGGGCCTTCCGAGGTCATCATCAAGAACGAGTACACCGGCATCAAGAAGCTCGAGATGGCTGAGGTGCCCGAGCTGATGGGCCGCTGGCGCCTCGAGGTCCGCCCCGGCGCGGCCCGCGCCGAGGACGTCTTCCTGCACCTCCTGCAGGTCGGCGACCACGGCCTCACCGCCATGGGCGCCGCCACGGTGCGCAGGGAAGACACGCAGGCGGTGCTTACATTCGCCACTGCCGCGGGCCAGGTGACGCTGACGCTGCCCACCACCGGCCCGGTCGGCGGTCACCTCCGCCTCGAACGCGACGGCGCGGTCGTCGTCGACCGCGAACTGACCCGCGCGGTCACCCCCCAGGCCGGCCTGGCCATCGCGCCGTGAGAGGCCCCGCCGCCCCCGGCTGGCGTTGCCTCGACGTCGCGCCGGCGGTCGCCCTCGTATGGAACTTCGCGGCGTTGGGCTGTCGATGCCGCTGCGGCTCGTGGACGCATTCGCGTCTGTGGACACTCGCGCTCCACACCGGTGGCGAGCGGTGGTTCGCCTGGCCATATCGGGCGTACCACGGCGGTGGCTCCGCTGAAGGGGTGCCAGAACCGGACTCTGGGGCAAGCCTGCCCATCGTTCGGCGCTTGACCTCTCTGGCGGGGCACCTACTGTTCTGATGGCCACCGGCGGCACGACGCGGCCGCCGGGTGGCTGATCACCCAATCAACGAGGAGTCCGTTCAGGCCATGGCACCCCCCATCATCATGCACTGCAACTTCTGCGAGCAGGGCCAGACCATCGAGGAGATGTGCTGCCGTGCTGCCGCCTGGGGCTACGACGGCGTCGAGTTCCGCCGCAAGCGCCATGGCGTCACCGAGACGGTCGACGACTACCTCGCCAGCATCGCCAGGGGCGTCGAACGCAGCGGCCTGAAGCAGGTCCTCTTCGGCGGCCCGGGCGCCAACCTCATGTCGCCGGACGCCGACGTGCGGGCGCGTGAGCTGGACGAGGTGGCGGCCTTCTTCCGCGTCGCGGCGTCGCGCTTCGCGCTGACCGTCTGCAACACCATGGCCGGCCCCCTGCTCAACCCGGCCAAGGGCGTGACCTACTCGGACTACCACTGCCAGGGCTCGGCAGTGGCGCAGCCGACGCATTGGCTGTGGGCCACGGAGGGCTTCCAGCGCCTGGGCGCCCTGGCTGAGGAACTCGGCTTCCTCTTCGCCTTCGAGACCCACATGGGCTACCTGCACGACCTCCCCGAGCCCAGCCGCAAGCTGGTCGACCAGATCGGCTCGAAGGCCGTCGGGATCAACCTCGACTACGGCAACGCCGTGCACTTCCCGCAGCCGGTCGCCCTCGCCGAGGCCATCCGCCAGTGCGGCGACCGCCTGTACTACACCCACCTGAAGAACTACACCAGCCTGCGCGGCACCACGGCGCGCCTCCCTGCCGCCCTCGCCGATGGCGATATCAACAACCGCGAGTTCATGCGGCTGCTGATGACCTCGGGGTACACCGGGCCGCTGTGCATCGAGGCGCCCCGCGCCGGCGACCGTGAGTGGTATGCGCAGCAGGACATCGCCTACCTGAAGGCCGTCCTCAACGACCTCGGCTGGTAGCCGGTCCTAGTGAAGCCGTTGCCCGTGGCGCGACGCCCCGGGCAGCGGCCCTGCAGAACCACGGCCGTCGGAACCGATGGCGTTAGGTCCACGGCACCGGCCGTGGACCTCCCGGGCGCCATCCACGGCGCCCGGGCGATGCCGAGCCGACGCTCGGCGCTCCCAGGGACGCGGCCGAGGACGGCCGCCGCTACAGCGGGGGCGCCGGCGCGAGGCAGGTAGGTCCACGGCGCCGACCGTGGACACCCCGGGCGCCATCCACGGCGCCCGGGATGCCGAGCCGACGCTCGGCGCTCCCAGGGACGCGGCGCCCGCTCAGAAGGTCTCCGGCAGGCGGTAGACGGCCAGGTCGTCGAAGAAGACGCGGCCGGTCTCGGCCATACCGCGGGCGCCGGGCATGATGACCATGCTGCCGCCGTCCTCGGGCATGGTCAGGACGACCACTACCGGCTGCCAGTCGGCGACATCCTGGAGGACCTCCAGGGTCGGCTCAAGGTCGCGGCGTTTGTGCCAGGCGCCCTTGCTATCGCGGAAGCGGACGGTGAGGTGGCTGGCGCCGGGCTGGTTGGCCGGGTCGAGTCGGACCCAGCACATCACCAGGAAGCGCTCGCCGGCCTTGGCGGGGACAGTCTGGAGGAAGCACGCCGAGCTGGCGGCGCCGGTCAGTGCGGCCGCGACGCTGCCCTCGCGGCCCTGCCCCGCGACGAGCTCGAAGCGCGTGCCGGGTGTCGAGCTCCAGGTCGACCAGCCGGCGGGTGCCCCGGCGGTCGACCAGTCCTTCTCGGCCTCGGCCTGGTTGGCGGCGCGGTCTTCGAAGCCGGCATTGGCGACGAGGTTCTCCGGCTTGGCGTCCTGGGCCCAGAGCCAGGCGCGGACGGTGTCGTTGACACTGCCGCCGGGGCGTTCGGCGAGGCGCCGGGCGACGGCCTGGAGCTGATCGGGGGCCATGCGGGTGTACCATCCCAGGGCCTTCATCACCCCGATCGGCCCGCCGCGTTCGAGGCTGGCGATCTGGCCGGTGGCGAGGTAGCCCATGCCGCCAAGGCCGCGCAGGGTCTCGCCGAGGAGATCCTGGCGTTCCATGGCGTCGGCCCAGAAGACCTCGCGTTCGGCGGCCAGGGCCGCCAGCTTTTCGGCCTGCTCGAGGGCGGCCACGGCGCTGGCTTCGTCGGTCACCGCCAAGGCGATCAGGTTCGACGAGAGGGCGTGGGCCTTGACCGCGTAGCTGGCGTACTGCAGGGCGCCACGATGGACGTCGATGCGGCGGCGCGTGTCGTCATCCGCGGCCGCGGCAGTGGCGCGGTCGAGGAGTGCCAGGCCGGCATCGAGGTCCTCGGGCGAGATGCTCAGCGCCTGGTTACGCAGGTTGCGGTGCTCCCAGGCGCCGCGCCCGGGACGCTCGACGTTGTACGAGCGCTCGAGGAGGTCGAAGTACTGCTTCATCAGGCCGGCCGAGGGGCCGTACATGCCCTGGTAGAACTCGTTGAGGAGGGCATCGATGTCCTGGCGGTGGTCCCACTGCAGGCGTGCCATGGCCCAGATCATGGGGGCGGTATGCGGCAGGAAGGTATACACCTCGACGTACATGCCCTCCATGCCGAGGGCCTTGTCGAAGGCGATCTGTTCGGCCATGCTGTGGGGCACGAAGCGCGGTCCGATCGAGGCAAAGCCGTAGTAGTCGTAGCGCGACAGGTGCTGGCAGCGCCGGGCCCACTCGCGGGTCAGCTCGTGGTCCTCCTCGCGCCGACCGGGCATCCACCAGGCGCCGCTGGTCTCGGTGATGAAGCCGAAGACATTCGGCTCGAGGCGGTCGACCTTCTCGGGGAGCTGCCGGGCGATGTTGTAGATGAGGGTGCCGACATAGCGGTCCGGGTGGGTCTTGGCAATCTCGCGGGCGATGGCGTTGACGAAGGTATAGTGGCGGTTGGAGAACTGGCGCTGCTCGTAGGAATCCGGTGCCGGGTCCCAGGCCCGGCACTGCTCGCACGAGCACAGTCGCGCGATGTCGTCCATGCCGACGGAGAAGCTGTCGATGTTCGGATTCTGATCGAACCAGCGGCGGGCGAACTCGACCGTGAGGCGCTGCACATCCGGGTTGCTCTCGCACGGCCGCCAGTGCGTGCCGGCGTCCTTGCCGGGGATCCAGCGCTCGCCGTTGATCAGCGGGTAGTACTCCGGGTGGGTCTTGCCATACGTCGCGGCTGGGAAGACGCGGTGCAGGTTGTTCTGGAACTGCCGGCGCGGCACCACCTCGCTGAGGACGGCCTTGTTGCGCAGGCTCCACGCCTTCCAGTCGGGCGTCCAGGCGTGGCCCGACCAGACGCGCGGCGAGGTCCCGGGGACCATCACCCGTTCCGCGACCTCGACGGCGAGTTCACCCGGGGTGCCCTTGGGGACATATTCCCAGAGGGTGCCGGGCGCGAACCAGCGCACGCCGAGGGTGTCCTCGAGGAAGCTGTAGACGGCGAAAGCGGTCGGCGTCGGCCAGCGTCCCGCGAAGAGGACATTCCCATCGCGGACGCGCAGGGCCGCGGTCTCGGGGTTGGCGGCGGCATCGGGGAGGTCCGCGGGCTGTGCCGGCCCGCAGGCGCCGATGTAGAGGCCGCAGCCCTCGACGGTGCGGCCGTCGGTGACGATCGGCAGCTCGACCTCACAGATCATCCGCACGTAGGTCTGGAGGTCCTTGGCGGCCCGCCGCCGGCCAGGACGACACTCGCCGAACGCACCGGCAGGGCCCAGGCTGAGACGACGATACCCAAGACGACCCAAAAGGTTCTCATGGTCTTCCTCCTGCCTCGTCTCGAGGCGCCGCCGGAGCTGCCTTCGCGTCACCGCCATGCCGGCCGGCGCCGGCGTGGCGGTATGCACACTCGTATGAAACTGCGCGTCGTGGCGCTGTCGATGCCGTTGCGGCTCGTGGACGCCTTCGCGTCTGTGGACACTCGCGCTCCACACCGGTGGCGAGCGATGTTTTGCCTTGCCATGGCCGGCGCCAGAGCCCGGAGACCCTGATGAAACGATACTGCCGGCTCAGAGCAGCCGGAAGTGGACGATCGAGTTCCAGGCGTTCTCGGTGTTGCCGAAGCCGCGGAAGCGCACCCGGGTGGCCTCATGGGGCTCGAAGGCGTAGGTCTCCATGGTGGCACTCTTGCCGGAGCTGGTGCCCTCGTACGCCTTCTTCCAGGTCACCCCGTCGAGGCTGGTCTCGATGGCGAAGCGTGCCTGGCGGCTGGAGCCCTTGAGCCAGGTGATGCCGACACCGCTGAGGCGCTGGGGCGCGACGAGGGCCATCTCGAAGCCGACATTCTCGCCCTCGATATCCCAGTATTCGGTGCGCTCGGGCACGTCGGCGAGCATATCGCGGAGCTTCTGCAGGTCGGCGCCGCGCTGGGCCTCGATCCAGAGCAGGTTCGCGGCATTGGGGATGCGCGTCGCGACCAGGTTCGCGCCGGCGTCGCCGGCGTCGCGAATCAGGTCGAGGTCGAGCAGGGCTGCCACCACGCCATCCGGGAGGAACCACTCGCCCTGGTCGCAGCGCGCCGCGACCGGGAGATGCCAGGTCTGGCCGTTGAGGGTGAACTCCGCCTGGCCGGCGCGGAACACCGCCTGACGCCCGGCAGACTCCACGCGAAGCTCGTCGCCGGCGGCCTGCGCCTGGACGCCGCGGACCTTGAACAGCGCCGTGGCAGGGAAGAGCTGCACGGCGCCATCGCGCTGGGTCGGCGGCAGCGTCACCAGCGTGCCGTCGAGCATGACCTGGCCGGCCAGCGACGTCGACAGAGCCGGCATGAAGTCGGCCGGGGCCTCGTAGACGGCCGCACCCGGCAGGGCCATCGGCTGCACCGCGTAGTCGCCCGGCGGCACCACGAAGAAGGCGGTGTGGCGTCCGGCGACGACGGCGGCGTTGAAACGCACTTGGCCATCCTGCGAGCGGATGCTCCAGGCGCCCGGGCGCAGGCCGGTCAGCAGGACCTGCATCGGGCCGGCGCCGGCGACCGCCACCGAGAGCGGCTGCTCGAGCATCGCCCCGGTCTTGTTGAGGACGACGACGCGGTCGGCGAGGGTGAGGGTGAAGATGCGATCGTCCTCGCGGACCGCCACCGGTGTCGCCGCGGCGGCGTTGGCGCCCATGACCATGGCATGGAGGAACAGATCGCGGTCGCGGGCCGTCCGGGTGGAGACCATGACGCGGTGGCCCTGGCCCTCGGGGCGTTCCGGCCGGGGCGGCGTGAAGGCCATGCCGAAGACGCTGTTGGCATCGGCGCCGCTGAGGATGTCGATCTGGCGGTCGGCGGCGTCCGGGCGCAGGACATGCACCGAAGGCCGGGTTCGCCGCCGTGACGTCATCAAGGATGACCAGCGCCGCCGGCGTGTCCGGGTTGTCCAGGTTCAGAAAGCAGAAGGTCCGCACGAAGCGCGTCATCTTGGTGCTGTAGGCCGAGGTCAGGTCGACCGAGAAGACGCTGAAGAAGGGCCGCTGGGCGGAGGGCCCGAAGTCGGCGGCGAGCTTCGTGCCGGCGGCGAAGAGCGGGTCTTCCATGGTCTGCTTCGGGGTCAGCGGGCAGGCGCGCACCGAGCGGGCGCCGCCGTCGTTGGCGGGGGTGCCGGAGAATTTCTCGTCCGGGTCAACCACGAAGAACATGCTGTGGGAGACCGAGCGTTTGCAGAAGCCCGAGTCGTAGGGGGTGCCATAGAAGTGGTACTGTCCGAGGTCGACGGCCTGCAGGCCGCGGTAGTAGATCTGGAAGCTGCCGGCGTCGGCGTGCTGGTGGTTGCCGAAGTTGTAGCCGCCGCCCTTCATCTCGACGACCACGTCGGACTGATTCCGGCCGAGGTTCCAGCCGGTGCGCGCGATCATCGACCCGAGGACCGGGCCGAAGTCGAGGGTCAGTGGCAGCGACTCGAAGCTGTCGACGGGCTGGAGGTTCGGGTCGTTGAGCAACAGGATCATCATCGGGTCGCCGCGCAGGCCGCCCTGGCGGACAAAGTCGCCCTTGATGATGGGGTCGCCGTTGTAGGCATAGCACAGGAGCGGCGTCAGGCCGAAGTTGGCCGGGCGGCCGTCGGCGAAGCCATCGCCATCGCGCAGGGTCTCCTGGGTGGGCAGGCGCATATAGATCCAGAACTTGTAGACGTCGCCGATGTTGTCATGGAAGACCGGCTTGCCGGTCATGCGTCGGAAGATCGTGGCGGCGTGCATATCCCATCCGAAGCGGAAGGGCCCGTAGCTGACGCCCTGGTTGTGGCGCGGCGACTGGTACTCGAAGGCCCGCATCGGCACCAGCTCCTCGAGGATGCGGTAGGAGCAGTACTGGTATGGCACCGGGTCTTCGTCGTAGATGGCGATGCCCATGCAGAGGAGGTCGCGGTTGACCTGGCCCTCGTTGCCGTGGCCGTTGACGATCATCTGCCGGAAGGGCGGCCAGCCGATCTCCATGTCGTCGGCCAGACGCAGGAGCCCGGCGCGCAGGACATCGCGCTCGGCGGGTGCCATCAGATCGTAGCACCAGTCGTAGACGAGGCTTCCGGCGTAGATGGCCCGGCCGATCTCGCGGGTGATGTCGAGGAGGTTATCGAACTCGACGGCGCCGAGGTAGTCGCGCATCAGTGTGACCGCCTCGCGGCCGCGTTCGCGGTCGCCGGTCATGAGGAAGACGAAGGCCTTGGCCATGGCGGCGGCCTCGAGGGGGCTGTTGTAGCCGACGGCGGCGTCCGCCGGCGGCGTGAACTCAAACGGCTTTGCGGCGCGTTCCTGCATCTGCTGCCACAGCGGCGCGTTCTCGCCCTGGTCGAGGTTGGCGCGGATGCCGGGCAGCGACTCGGCATTGGCCCAGAGGCGCGGCCGCGACGGCGGCGGCACCACCGTCGGCTGATACGTCGACACCGCCGCGGGTACCGCCGGCGGCACGTACGGGCTGATGCGGATGTAGTCCAGACGGAGGCCCTCAGGTAGCCAGATGCGGATGTCCTGCTCGGCGCCGCTCAGGTCGTACTTGCCCAAGGCCTGCGTGCAGCTCTCCGGGCGGCTCCACGGCACGAAGACCACCCGCCGGCTCGGCCGCGCTCCGGCCACCGACATGACCAGCCGCATCGACTGCTGCTTGCCCTTGGCCTGGCGCATCAGCTCGGTGCCCTTCTCGTCGGTGGCGGCGTGCGTCTGGATCCAATAGCGCCCGGGCTCGCTGGCCTTGACGGTGAAGACCAGGTCCGGCTCGCTCTGCGGCTGGTCGAGGGCTTCGCTGACACCGGCACGCAGACTGACGCCCTGCTTGCTGGGGAAGGACTCCTGGGACACCACCTCAACGCGCTCGGCATGGAGCCGCGCCGCCTCGGCCTCGTAGGTCAGCGTCGCCGGTGCCGCATCGCTGCTGGCCGCCAGACCCAGGCTCAGCAGGGCCGCACCCACACCCATCCTCGACATCATCACCTGCATGGCTACCATCCTTGCTCGTCTGCGTCTATCGGGATCCAGTTGTTCGGGCTCTCAGCATCCTGATCGGGGGGTCACGGCGCCAGGGCGAAGGCCTTCGGTTCGGCGGTCAGATCGAGGGTCGCCGCGGCCTTGCCGAAGCTGAGGCGGACCTGGCCGCGACCGCTGACGCTGCCGCGCAGCACGCCGTTGTCGACGACGACGCCGCGGAAGGCCGCCTCGCCGTCGCCGGCGACGGCGGCGTCGAGCCGCTCGAGGACAGCCGCTTCGCCGTCGGCGAGGGCCACGGCGGTGCGGCACTCGCCGGCGCGATAGGCCGTCACCCAGTCACCCGGGCGGCGCCGGCCCTCGGCGTCGAGGTGGTGCGTCAGCACCAGCGGCGCCAGGCCCTTCCAGCCGTAGGAGCCGTCGTGGGTGGCGATGACGCGTTCCTGGCCGAGGAGGTAGCCCTGGTGCAGCTCGATGGGCGTGAACGGGAAGACCAGCGGCGAGATCTCGTGGGTGTAGTCGTAGCGTGTCCCCACCAGGAGCGTCGCCAGGCCCAACGACCGCGTCCAGTTGCCGAAGTCCGGCCGCCAGCTCGCATAGCCCAGGGGCGTGTCGAGGTTGCCCTGGTAGCACCAGGTGTCGTTGTGCTGCACCTCGACCATGCGCTGGACCCTCTTCTCGAGCAGCCGCCGCGTGCAGGGCGGGCCGTTGCCCATGAGGGTGCCGCCCTTGGCGCGGACCAGGTCGATGACCGCCAGGCGGTGCTCCTCGCCGAGGAGGGTCGTGATGCCGATCTCGCGTTCGATGCGGTAGGTGGTCGGGTTGAGGGTGCAGGAGACGCCGTCGTGCTGGTTGTAGGTAATGAGGGGGGCGCCGTAGGCGACGTTCTCCATCTCATCCCAGTAGAGGCCGTCGATGCCCATCTCATCGAGGTAGCGCTCGGCGACCTCGAGCATGGCCTTGCCGTAGCTGTTGTTGAGGGTGGCCACGACGCTGTAGGTGAGGCTGTAGACGCCATTCCACTCGGTGCTGAGCTGGCGGCCCTCGCGGTCGGTCAGCCAACTGTCGCGGAAGCGCTCGTGGCCGCCCTCGGAGGTGTCGCGCTGCGAGTCGTAGTAGACGAGGACCTTCAGCCCCGGGCGGGCCTCGCGCAGGCGCTTGGCGGCATCGCGCAGGCGGCCGCGGAAGTCGGCCCAGTACGGGTCCATGACGCCGGTGCCGAAGCCGATCCGCTTCTTGTCGTGCTTGCGGTCGACCCAGCCGCCGCAGTAGCAGGCGTAGCGTATGCCGAGGCGGTCGAGCTGCTGGGCCAGGGTCTCGATGGGTGTCGCCAGGACCTGGTCCGGGCTGAAGAAGGTC
>JAGVUW010000848.1 GCA_019136035.1 Verrucomicrobiota bacterium
CCGCGTCAGCCGGGCCCTGCCCATCGGCCGCATCGGGCCGGTCTACCCCGGCGAGGACGAGATCAGCACCGGCACCGTCGCCCTGCTCTCGCTCGCCATCGTCGAGATGTGCCGTGGCCAGAAGGACTACCTCACCACCGCCGGGCGCGGCCTCTACGAGAGCTGGCTCGACACCTACCTGCAGTACCTCCAGCACGTCGAACTCGAGGATGGCTCCTGGGGCAAGCGCTACGTTGTCAGCCTGAACCAGCGTGACGCCACCAGCAGCGCCTACTACGACGGCGAGACGCTGTTGCTGTACTGCAGGGCCGCGCGCTACATGAACCGCACCGAGCTGATCCCGAAGCTCGAGAAGATCGCGCCGCGGCTGGCGCGGCGCTACACCGTCGAGGCCTGGGCCGAGGACCCGGCCTCAGACGACACCAAGGGCTTCGCGCACTGGGGCTGCATGGCCTTCGCCGAGTACGTCGAGGCCGACTGGCCCGGCGCCGAGATGATCGGCGACGCCGCCATGGCGCTGGCCTGGTGGCTGGTGCACGAGCATGTCGTCGAGGCGCGCCGCGGCAACACCGCCTACGCCGTCGAGGGCCTCATGGGCGCCTACCGCGTCGCCCGCCACCGCGGCGACGAGGCGGCCATGCGGAGCCTCCGCGGCGTCGCCGAGCGCATCCTGGTGCGCCTGATACGCTGCCAGGTCGGCGGGCCGCTCCAGGACCAGAACCGCTTCCTCGCCGGCAACCGCGTCCACCCCAGCCTCACCGGCGGCATCATGTCGAGTGAGGACTCGGGGTCGGTGCGCATCGATACGGTCCAGCATCAGGTCCATGCCATGATCATGGCCCTGGAGCTGCTCTTCCCCGAGACGCCGTCCGGCGCCAAGCCGCCACCGGCGCCGGCCGTGGCGCCCTGACGGGCCGGAGGCCGGAGGTCGGAGGCCGGAGGTCGGTGGCCTGAGGTCGGTGGCCGGTAGTCCGTGGTCGGGGACCTGCCATGGAAGCAGGTTCCTGACGGTTGGCAGTATGGAGTGATGCCATGAGTGAGCTCGGCTACGCGCTGATCGGCTGCGGCCGCATCAGCCGGAACCACCTGCGGTCGATCGAGGCCTTGGATCAGGCCCGCATCGAGGTCGTCGTCGATCCGGACCAGGCCAAGGCCGAGGCCCTGGCGCAGTCCTGCCGGCGCCGCCCGCGTCTGGCGCAGGACTGGCGCGAGGTCGTCGGCGCCCCGGGTGTCGATGTGGTCGTGGTGACGGCCCCGACCCACTGCCATGCCGAGATCGTCATTGCCGCGGCCGAGGCCGGTCGGCATGTCTACTGTGAGAAGGCCATGGCAAGCACGGTCAACGAGTGCCGTCGCATGAACGCCGCCGCCGCGGCCGCCGGGATCAAGATGACCATCGGCCAGTCGACGCGCTTCCAGCCCGCCATCCTCATGGCACGGCGCCTCTGCGACCAGGGCGCCCTCGGCGAGACCTTCGCCGTCGACGCGCGCTTCTCTACCAACGCCGAGCCCCTGGCCCGCGGCGCCACCGACTCGTGGCGGTACCGCGCCGGCTCGGCCGGCCATGGCCATGTCATCAACTTCGGCTGCCACTACGTCGACACGGCGCGTTTCCTGCTCGGCCAGGACCCGGTCACCGTCAGCGCCGTCGTCAGCAACCTCTTCAGCCAGGAGCTGATCTCCGAGGACCAGTTCAGCGCCGTGAGCACCTGCGACCGCGGCGCCCTTATCTCGATCCTCCTGCGCTCTGCGCCGGCCGGCACCCGCGACCCGCACGAGGGCTACACCGTGCACGGCAGCGAGGCCCTTCTGCATGTCGACAGAGGCTCGAAGACGATCGTCGTCATGCGCGGCAGCACCCGCAGCGAGGTCCCGGTCGACCCCGAGCTGCTCCGCGAGGACGGCTTCCAGCGCCTGCACCGGCTCTTCCGCGATGCCATCCTCAGCGGCGGCGCGGTGCCGCTGGATGGCGCCACCGCCCAGCACAACCTCGAGTGGGGCCTGGGCACCTACCTCTCCAGCGAAACCGGCCGACGCCTGGCGCTGCCCCTCGCCACCGAGCACGGCGACTACGCCGGGCCGGTCAACCGGCGGACCATCCCCGCCACCCGAGCCTGAGACACCCCGGACGTACCGGTTCCTGCACCTGGGAATGAACGGAAGGACCCGACCATGATCCGCTTCTGCCTGATCCTCCTGGGCCTGGCTGCCTGGACCGCCGCGCCGGCCGCCGGCGCCGCCGAGACCGCCATCCTGCATGCCTGCGAGACCCTCGACGGCGTGGCCCTCGTCGACAGCCGCAACCTCCCCGATGCCCGTCTCGAGGTCAACACCGACCCCGGCTTCATCAGCGAGGGCAAGGGCAGCCTGCACCTGCGCGCCACCACCCGCCCCGACACCAACATCACCTACCTCAGCGCCGACATCCCCATCCCCGCCACCGACTTCTCCGAGGCCATGCTCGAGCTCGACGCCTGGTCGGCGGCACCCGAATCGACGCGCGCCTTCTACGTGCGCGGCTACGACGCGGCCGGGCGCTGCGCCCTGAGCTGGATGACCTGGAACGCGCCCCTCGCGACCGAGGCCACGCGCGTCCTGCTCGTCCCCGAGACCCGCTTCGGCATCATGAAGTGGGAGCCGTATGAACTCAAGGGCGGCGACCGCACGGCCGTCACCCGCCTGCGGGTCTACATCGGCGCGAAGGGCTCGGAGAAGGTCATGGACCTCTTCCTCGACCGCATCGCGGTGCGGCCGCTGGACGCCGAGGCCCTCTCCGGTCCGAACAGCCTGGTCCCGGACCGCCGGCGTTTCACCGACCACGGCGTCGGCGCGGCCGCGGCGGAGCTGCGCAGCGTGGCGGCCTTCAGGGGCCCCGACGGGCGGCCGTACCTCCTCAGCACGATCTCGGATCAGGGCCCGCGCGGCTCGGTGCTGGTCACCGACATCGAGGCCGGCCAGACCCACCAGGTGTTCTGTCCGCGCGCGATTGCCCAGGTCGACGCCTTCGGGGCCATGGTCTCCTCGCGCGGGCGCTTCTACTACACCCAGGGGCCATACCTCCTCGAACTCGACCCGTCGACGCGCACCTGGCTGTTCACCGGCCGGCCGGTGCCGAATGTCAGCGTCTACCTCTGCTTCACCGAGGGACCCGACGGCACCATCTGGTTCGGCGGCGTCTACGAGACCCAGCTCGCCTCCTACAACCCGGACACCCAGGAGCTGCGCGACCACGGCCGCCTCGACCCCGAAGAGAAGTACGTCTCGTTCCTCGCCGTCGACCGCACCGGCTGGCTCTACGGCGGCATCGGCACGGCCCGCTGCAATATCGTCGGTTACAACCCGGCCACTGGCGAACGCCGGTCGCTCCTGCCCGAGGCGGACCGCATCCTCGGCACCGCCCAGGTCTACCCGGCCACCGACGGCACCGTCTACGGCGCCGCCAACAGCAAGCGCTGGCGCCTGCTCGAGGGCCGCATCGAGCCGATGGGCCCGGACGAGAAGCGCCCTGACCTCACCGACGTCAAGGCCATCCGCTACGGCTCCAAGCTCTACGACCTCCCGGACGGCCGCCGCGTGAAGCGCTACGACCTCGACGCCGGCCAGATCGAGATCGCCGCCAGCGCCGCGGCGCCGGCCGCCAACCTGGCCTTCACCTATGCCACCGAGGGCGCCAACATCACCAGCCTCGGCGCCGGACCGGATGGCATCGTCTACGGCTCGACTTCGCACCCGATGCACTTCCTGTCGTACGACTCGGCCAACGGCACGACCAAGGACTTCGGGCCGATCCCGAGCGTCGGCGGCGGCAACTTCTGCGCCATCGCCGCCAGCGACCGCCTCGTCTTCGGGGCCCAGTACGCCGCCGGCCAGCTCTGGGCCTTCGACCCGGCCAAGCCCTGGGCCGTCGAGGGCAAGCCCTTCTCCATCGGCATCGCCGCGCGCGACCTCGCCGACCGCGGCACCGTCACCCCGGGACACCTGACCTACCTCGACGGCCATGACGTCGTCTTCATCCACGGCGACAACTGGACCGCCGAGGCCGCCTTCCCCCTCGAGGTCACCGGCGACCAGACCGCACCCCACTACGTCTACGTGCAGACCTTCCGCCACACCAACTACAGCAGCGCCCAGATCTTCCTCGACGATCGCCCCCTCGGCGAACCCGTCGTCGGCCGCAGCGAGAATACCGGTATAGCCCCCGTCCTGGAGTTCGGCCCGTACCCCCTCACGCCCGGACGACACACCCTCCGCCTCCGCCTCATCGAGGGCACCGGCGAGAGCCCGTTCTTCGGCATCCGCTCGGCACTCCTCAGCCGGGAACGCGTCCGCACCACCGGCGACGACCAGGAGCCCAACCCGAGGCCCATCGGACGCTGGCAGGAGGACGTCTGCCGGCCGCGCACCGCCCTCGTCCACCCCGATGGACGCCATGTCATGATGGCCGGCTACGCGGGCTACGGCCGCGTCGGCGGCGGCATCGGCATCGTCGACCTCGAGACCGGCACGGGGACCCTCCTGAGCGCCGACAAGGACCTCCTTCCGGGCCATAGCTGCGTTACCCTCAAGGCCCTCCCCGGGGGCGACCTCGTCGGCGGCACCGCCATTGATGCCCCCGGCGGCGGCCACGCCACTGCCAAGGAGGCCGAGATCTTCATCGTCGACTGGGCAACCCGCAAGGTCGCCTTCCGCACGGTCCCCGTGCCCGGCGCCAGCACCATCGTCAGCCTCATGACCCACGGCCCGATGGTCTACGGCCTGGCCAACGACGCGACCTTCTTCGTGTTCGACTCCCGTACTCGCGAGGTCGTGCACCGCGAGAGCTACAGCCCCTATGGCTCGGTACCGCGCCATGCCTTCCAGATGGGCCCCGACAACCAGCTCTACGTCATCATGAGCGACGCCATGCTGCGCATCGACCCGACGACGTACACGCACCGCCTCCTGACCTGGAATCTGGTCCAGGCCAGCGCCGGCGGCGCCATCGCCGGCGGCCGCCTGGTCTTCGCGCATGGCTCGCACGTCTGGAGCTACGCCCTTCCCGACCTGGAACCGGCGAAGCCCTGACGGATGGTCCTCCGTGGACCGTCGCCTGCCCGTGGCGGACGATCCGATGGACGGGAGACCTGCGGCGTTGCCGTGAGTCTCCCGTTGGGCGACGTCGCAGCCCGGGCAGGCGAGGCCGCGCGCGAGCCGAGCGCGCCCCCGGGCGCCGGGGAACGGCGCCCGGAAGAAAAGCCGAGCCGACGCTCGGCGCGCCCAGGAGCGGGCGCCGGGGAACGGCGCCCGGAGAGCGCCACTCGGCTCGTGGCGCCCACGCTCGGCCCCGCCCACGGCGGCCGAGGCCCCCCGATGTCCCCGGTGTCATCAGGCCTTGGGTCTCGAGCCCGCCGGAGAAGGGACTCAAGCGACAAAAGAGACTCCAGGGTGGGCGCCGCCGCAGGTCCTGGTGTCCCTGGCGTCCCTGGTGTCCCCGGTGTCCGCTAGCGTACGGGCTCGAGCAGGTCGTGGAGGGCCAGTTGCGTCACCAGGCGGACGTCGAGGGTGTGTCCCGCCTTGTACGAGATCACATGGCCCGCCAGGCGGCCCTCGTCGATCAGGGAGAGCGCGGCGATGAGGTCGAGCACAGCGCGGTGCCAGACCGCCTCGAGCGACTTGCCGTTCTCGACCAACTGGGGCGCGTTGAGGTAGCCGCGCCGGCCGGCGATGAGGATGTTCTTACTGGTGTAGCCCAGGTTGCGGACATCGGCGAAGAACTTCCCGAGGGTCTGGGCGAAAATCATGTCGGCGAGGGAGCAGTTGGTGCGTGCCGCGGCGCCGTGACAGAACGCCTTCCGGCAGAGGTCGAACTGGATGCGCTGCCGGCCGATCGCGGTCGGGAAGTCGATGGCGACATCGAACGACAGGCGGCGCTGGCCTGGCTCGGCCGGGACGACATGGAGAAAACTGCCGTTGGCCCCAACCACCGTGATCGGCTCCTTCACCGTCCACATGCGCAACGGCCGCTCGGGCTGCGCCACCACGCCGGCCTCGAGGATCTTCTCGACGATCGGCATGCTGCCGACATCGAAGAGCGGCGGATCGCCGGTGCCGATGCGGATCAGGAGGTTGTCCAGCCCCATGCCGAGCCGCAGTGCAATGACATGCTCGACCATACGAAGGTAGTTGTGCGGGCTGCCGCTGCGCAGAACGATGTTCCGGGCCGAGGTCCAGACGTTGCGCACACTGACCTGGATGGGGAGCTGCTCAGGCAGATCGCTGCGATCGATCCACCAGCCGGAACGCGTCGTCGGCTCAAGGCGGAGGGTGCTGCGCGTGCGCCGCGAGTAGGTGCCCGGACCACTGACTTCAACACAGCCGCCCAGGGTGGTCTGAAAGTCGTCCGGACGGTCCTCCGGCGACGCCGCCATGACCATGTCCACCGGCATCGCCGACCACGCCGCCAGGCTGGCGGTGAGGTCCTGCTCGCGCCCCAAGAGTATCCTGCCCGTCTGCAACTCGCTCATAGGTAGTCCGCGAAGACGCCGCCGGAGGCCGTTGTCGCCCCCGGCGCCGCCGCTCTCTCCTCAGGTAAGGCCCGACTGGTGCCCCTGCCCGCCGACGGACGCACTCCCGGCCCGCCGCGGCCCCACACCGTACCGCCGCAGTCGCGGCCTGGCAAGGCCGGCTCATCCGGCAAGTGCGTACTTCCTGGCGAGGCGCTTGGTGGGCTCGAGAACGGGCAAGGCCATTAACGGGGACTGCCTCCCGACGCCCCAAGGGGGCTGCGTCCCATAGCCCAGGGTTGCGGTACCTCCGCTACCCTGGGATGGCCCATGGCCATGGGCCCCAACCCCAACGAGGGTTGCGTCGGTCGGATCGCCAGGACCCTCCCCGAGGGATGCCGAGCGGACGCTCGGCGCTCCCAGGACAGCCGCCTCGGGTCAGTCGAGGAAGGGAAACAGCTCGCGAGTCAGGTCGGGCGTCAGCGGCGTGCCGTACTCGCTGACCGCGAAGGCCTCCGCGAAGAGGACATGCCGGCCGGCCTCGCCGAAGCGCTCGATGAGGAAGTCGCGATACTTGATCGCCGGGGCGGCCTCGCGGACCTCCGACACCGGCGAGGCGGCGGCACGGCCGAGCAGGCTGGCGTCCGGCACCGTCCCATCGCGGGGCAGGCGCGGGCCGTGCAGCCACTCCAGGCGCGCCGCGGCGCCGGACGGTACCTGGTCGAGACTGCCGCGGGTGAAGGGCAGCCACTCGTACATCTGCGAGGTGTGGCAGTGCAGCAGGGCGTACTTGTCCTCCATGAGGTCGTCGATCGGCACCATCAGGTCGGGCCGGAAGGGCGGATTCTGGAAACGGTCGTAGAAGAACAGCACCACCGGCATGCGGCGCAGCGCCGGCGCCTCGGGGCAGAAGTTCGGCACGATCAGCAGATAGCCGGCGTCCTGCATGAGGATGGCGGCGTTGCGGTGGTCGGCGTGGTAGTCGTTCGGACGACTGGTGAAGACGACGTCGGGACAGAAGGCACGGATGTCGCGGACCAGGCGCCGGCGGTTCTCGAGAGTGGCCATCAACTCGCAGTCGGGGACGTCCCAGACCTCGTACTCGATGCCGGCCAGACGGGCCACCGCCTGGGTCTCCAGATAGCGCCGACGAGCCAGGTCCTCCGGAGCCATGCTCTGGTGGCCGCCGCAGCCGTTGCAGAGAGACAGGAACTTGACGGCGTGGCCGGCCCGGGCGTAGCGCAGGGCGGTGCCGCCGCTGAGGATGTCGCAATCATCGGGGTGGGCCCCGATCATCAGAATGCGAAGCTGCCGAGTCATGAGAGCATGGTCCTCCAAACTCTGTACTGCTATCCGCCACTGGCGTCCATCCCCGGACGCCCGACGCTCGAGGCCCGACTCCCGGTAGAGAGAACACCCGACTCCCGAGGCCGGCTTCCTCGATCCCTCGACACCCGACCCTCCACCCTTTGGGTTGCGGGCAGAGCCCGCGCCGGGCCCATCTGTGTCCCGAGCCGGAAGGCCGCGTCGCCGCGTCGCCGCGGCCCGACCTCCGACCTCCGACCCCCGACCGCCGACCTCCGACCTCCGACCCCCGACCCCCGACCTCCGACCGCCGACCATCCGACCTCCGACCTCCGACCTCCGACCTCCGACCGCCGACCTCCGACCATCCGACCTCCGACCTCTGCCCTCCGACCTCTGCCCTCCGACCTCCGACCGCCGACCGCCGACCTCCGACCGCCGACCTCCGACCTCCGGGACCGGCGGACTCAGCCGGGCGGAAAGAGTGCCATGATGGCGTCAACGAAGATCCTCATGCCGGCCGCGTTCGGGTGGTTGATGCCATTGAGCATCAGGGTGTTGTGTGGAATGCCCTGGCGCCAGAGCCGGCCATAGCGCCGCGAAGCATCGGCGAGGCCGACCGGATGCGCGGCGGCGAACTCACGCAGGGCCTGCACATAGGGCCGCGGGTCCTCATCGCAGTCGCGCTCGCTGGTCAAGCCCATCCAATCGGGGCGGGTGTAGTGCGGCGTGAGGATGACCCACTCAGCGTCGATGGCCCTGAAGTCTTCCAGGATGCGCCCGTAGCGCTCCATCGTCTGGGGCGCGTTCAGGGCGGCGTCATTGACGAACTCCGAGATCACCAGGTCGGGCCGCGAGCCCAGGACGTGCTCACCGTAGTTGTAGGCGCTGCCAGGCGGCTCCGCCAGGAAGCTGCCGGTATTGCGACCGTCCCAGCCCAACGTCAGCAGGGTGATATCGGCCTTGGGGAAGCGCTCCCGCAGGGCCTTGACGAGCTGCGCCTGCCAGCGCTGGTCGGGGTCGGGCAGGTAGCCGGCGTGGGTGACGCTGTCGCCCCAGGCGAGGAGCCGCAGCGGCCGGCCGCCGCGCAGGGCCGTCAGAGTCCTGGGCAAGGTGCGATCGGCCGGACTCGGACTCTCGACCGGCGGCTCGGGATAGGCGTCCTCGAGGATGGGGAAGATCGAGGCGGGGGTGAGACGGCTCTGACGCTGCGTGGTGTAGATCCGCGCCAGCGTGGCGGCCCCCGCGGGTACGGCCGCCGGCCTGGGATTGGCGATATGCGGGGTGCCGACCCGCAGCGCCAAACGGCCGTCGGCCTCGACGACGATGGCGTCGAGGCGTGAGAGGCCATGGCGGTAGTCCGCCCAGACGGCGCTCGATGGCCCTATGGCGCCACCCTCGAGCCGCCCGAAGGTGCCCCACTCGGGGTCGATCTCCCAGTCAACGCCGCGACGCCACTCCGCGCCATTTCCGGCAGCGCGCTTGAGGCGCACGCTGTCAGGCTCGAGCTGGTAGCGCGCGGAGCACTCCTGACAGGCTACCCCGCGCAACGCTGCCCCGCGACGCCAGCCGGCGGCGGCGGGCTGATACACCGGCAAGGCGCGGTACTCCTCGTCGGCAACCGCCGCCACCGACGCCGGCGGTACCGACAGGACCACCGGCTCGGACAGCTCCAGCCAACGGTCGGCCAGACGGATCGGCCCGGCGTCGACGCGGACCTGCCAGTCACCGACGACCGTGAGCCGTGCCGGCGATCCTGCCGACGACGCCGGGCTGGCCGGGAGCCGCGAGGAGGCATGGGGCGTCGTCACCGGAAGAGCCTTTCGAGCAGGAAGCGGGCCACGTAGCGGTGCCCTTCAGCACTGAGGTGCACGCCGTCGGCGGTGACGAGCCGGTTCTTGTCCGGCTCCGCCCGCATCGGCGTATAGAGGTCCAGGTAGGCCGCCCCGGAAGCGGCCGCGGCCGCCTGCGTCAGGTCGTTGAACTGCTCCATGAGCTCGGGCTTGCCGAAGAGGCTGTGGGCCCGCCCGGCGGCGCGGCTGCGCTCGGCGTTGGCCGAGGTGATCTCGTAGGACGAGGACGACGACGAGAGGACGATCAGCGCGGCGCCGGTGTCGGCCTTGAGCTTGTCCAGGACCTGGCGGTAGGTCGACGCGAAGACCTCCGGCGCGACCGCGGTCTTCTGGTACTCGGAACCGCTGGTGACCTTGCTGTCGTTGTGGCCCAGGAAGATCAGGATATGCGTCGGCTTGGGCTCGAGGAGGCCGTCGTACATCGCCAGGCGGTGCGTCTTGGGCTCGCCGTTCAGCCGCGCCCACACCCGCGTGATGTCGTCGCCGCCGACGCCGGCGTTGCGCACCGTGCAGCGCGCGCCGCCCAGGCGGTCGAGCCAGTAGGCCAGCTTGTCGACGTAGTTGCTGCCCCGGCTGAAGTCGCTCAGGCTGTCGCCGAGGACGAGGAGGTGCAGGCGGCCCTCGGGAAGGCGCAGGCCGGCGGCGGCGCGCTCGAAGGCGGCGTAGTCATCGGCCGGCAGGACGTCGGCCCAGACCTCGCCGACGGCGCCGCTGCCCGGATGCGTCGCCAGCAACCGCCAGAGGCCGGTCGCGGCGGCGTCGGTCGGCAGACGCACCACCGCCTCGCCCTCACCGTTCAGCGCGGCCTCCTGGCGCAGCGTCTCGCCGGCCGGCGGGAAGGCGAAGACCCGCACCGGGCCCTCCGGCGCGGCGCCGCTCAGACGCACGCGAAGCTCACAGGGAGTGCCCGCCGCCAGCATCGGGTGCGACGGCTGCACCGCCAGCGACACCCCCGGCGGCACCAGGCTCGCCACCGCGACGTCGTCGAGGAAGGCCACGGCGTCGACGCCCTGAACCTCGATGCAGAACGCCAGCTTGGTGAACTCCGGCTCCGCAATGGTGAAGTCGAAGCTGACGAGCTGCCAGGCCGCCGTCAGGGGCACCACCGGCTCCTGCCAGAGGTAGACGTAGGGGGTCTCGCCCGGCGGCGGCTGGCGGTAACGGATGACGCCCAGACGCAGCGAGCCCTGGCCCCTGGCCCAGACGCTGAACCGGTTCGGCTGCCCCAGGGCCGCCGTCGCCTGCGGCGAGCCGAGCACGCGTCCCCACCATTGGCCGGCCTTCTCGGCCGCCGCCAGGCGCAGGCCGCGCCGGCCCGCGTGGAACTCATCCGCGACCGTCGTCGGCGCCATGCTGCCGGACCAGTACGGTGGCACCATCCAGCCGGTGACCTCGGTGGCAGAGCCGGCCTCGAAGCCGGGATTGGCCAGATCGGCCGCGCTCAGCCCCAGCCCGACCCAGCCCAGGAAGGCCAGCCACACCACCACCCGACGCATGCCGTGCCGTGCCATCGTTCGTGTCTCCTCACTGCTGCCCACAACGCCGCCTCGCCGGGCCCTGCCCGGCGCACTGAAATCCATCCTGGCCCCCAGCCAGAAGGCCGCGAGCCGGTGGGGCCACCGCGCCGCCGGCGGACCCGGTCCGCGGCCGACGCCGTGGACCTGCCCAGGGCTTCCTGGCTGCCGCGCGCCGCGGTGTCGCCGGGTACACTCCAACACTCAGGCCTCGCCAGAACCGCCAGGCCGCGGCGCCGCCCCCGGCGCCGACCCGGAGGCCCGGCTGAGGCGCTCGAGGTAGGCGGCCCACTCCGACGGCAACAGGTACTTCTTCTGGCTGTTGCAGGCCTTGCAGCAGGTCACCACGTTGCCGCGCGTGCTGCGGCCGCCGCGCACCACGGGCACGATGTGGTCCATGGTCAGCTCGCGCGGATGCACCCGCGCCCGGCAGTAGTAGCACTGGCCGCGGCCAAGCTGGTTCTTCCACCAAACCGACTGGCGCAGCTCCCGGGCCTTGCTCTTCTCGCGCCGGATGTGCTCATCGTCCGCCGCGTCGAAGGCGGGGTCCATATCGTCGCCTGCCATCGCCGGCCTCCTTAGCCTGAACGCCACACGGCCTCCACCATAGCCACCGCCGGCCGACCTGCCAACCGCCGCCCGCCGGACCCCGGGGAAACCCGCCGGCCGTGAAAAATGTCTGCCGCGATGGCTGGACAGATGGACTTCACCGGCAATATTATGGACTTCACGTGAGCGGCGCGGTAGCCAAGTGGTAAGGCGAAGGTCTGCAAAACCTTTATTCACCGGTTCGAATCCGGTCCGCGCCTCCACACCCGTATCTCTCTCCAGGTACCGCTCGGGGTGGCCCTCTGCCACAGAGTCGGGGCCTGGTAACGGATGGCAGCCCTGAGTCCTTCGGGTCCGGGCTGCGGGATGGCGGAGTGTCTTGGACAGCAGGCGGGCGAGCGGTCTCAGTGGACGTATGAACCAGGCATGAGCAGACTGAAAGCGACAATCGCCGAGTCCTCGGAGTCCCTCGAGGTCGTTGGGAAGAAGGCTCAGAAGCGTCTCGCCAAGGCTGCCGCCAAAGCCAAGGCCGCGGAGAAGGCGCGTGAGCAGTCCGCCACGGCCCGTGGCGAGGCGCCCCCGCCGGACGACACCATGAGCCGCTGTGCCCTGCTCTGCCAGGAACAGCGCTGGCGCGAAGCCACGCTGCTGTGCCGGAGCATGAGCCAGAAGGCCCTGGACGAGGGCAAGCCCGAGCTGGCCGCCAGCCTGCAGGGCGCCCTCCGCAAGATCGAGTATTCGCTGCGCCGCCAGATGGCCGCCGCGTTTGTTGTCAGCGTGCGCGATTGGCTCAATAAGGAGTACCTCCTGGATGTTGGTGAATGAGAGCAAGCTCCAGGGCGTCAATGTCAAGGACCTGTTCACCCGCATGGTGAGCGAGGTCCCCTGGGCCAATCTGAAGGCGTACGTCCAGACCAACGCCCAGCTCCTGAAGATGGCCACCATCGGCGGCCATCGCCTCGAGCCGAAGCAT